>JAFQIQ010000288.1 GCA_017397445.1 Lachnospira sp. | reverse complement strand
GAGTATTTGACAGCAAGGGCGTTGCTGATCCTGAGCAGGAGATTCAGTTTGGTCCAAATATTAAAGATTGGCCAAAGATGGTTGCACTTCCGGAGCATTTGCTCTTAAAGGTGGTTTCAGAGATTCATGATCCTGTAACAACAACGGATGAGTTGATTCCTTCAGGTGAGACATCATCATTCCGTTCTAATCCTTTGGGACTTGCAGAGTTTGCACTTTCAAGAAAGGATCCTATGTATGTTGGTCGTGCAAAGGAAGTTCAAAAGGCAGAGATTGCAAGAGAAGAAGGTAAGGACGTTTACGAAGCACTTCCTGAGCTTAAGGGTATTATGGATGCACTTAAGAAGGATTACAGTGAAAAACTTGATGAGAGCAAGATTGGTTTTGGTAGTACAATATTTGCAGTGAAGCCGGGTGATGGTTCTGCCCGTGAGCAGGCTGCATCATGCCAGAAGGTACTTGGCGGTTGGGCTAATATTGCCAATGAGTATGCTACTAAGAGATATCGTTCTAACCTTATTAACTGGGGTATGCTTCCATTCCTTATTGAGAAGGGCGATTTGCCATTCGAGAATGGAGATTATATTTTCATTCCTAATATTGCCCATGCTGTTAAGTTTAAGGCACTTAGTATGAGAGCGTTTGTTGTTAATAAGGAGATGAAGGAGTTTAACTTTACTCTCGGTGATTTGACAGATGATGAGAGAAAAATTATCCTTGACGGATGTCTCATTAACTACTATAGAAACAACTAATTAGTATTGATTAGGAGAGGTGTATTGCTATGGCAGAGCAAAATATATTGAACGGTGGTATTGCTGTTTTAGAGCAGATTATTGGGGATATGCAGGAGCATAACAGCAAAGTTGACCGACTTGATAATCTTAACGATGCCATTAAAGGGTTGAATAAAGAAATAGAATCTACGGAGCGTGAGATTAAGGCTGAAACTGACCGGAAGGTCAGTGCAGCCACTCAGGCTATCTGCGAGGGGTATGATAAGTCGATTATCGCGGACAGAGCAAAGATTAAGCAGATTCAAGGTGAACGAGAGAAGGCTAAAGCTGCCGGAGTGAGCGAGAGAATTGCTTATGAAACAGAAGCTCTTCGCAAAGAGAATGAGATGCTCCAGGGGCAGATTGATGGTGCATTTAAGCAGGAGAAGATTCCTAAGTTTGCCAACAGCAGATTGTTTTTTGCATTGTTTAGGAAGAGAGATGTAAAAGATTTTATCTTGGGTTCGATGGTAACTGCGGCGTTTCTCTTTTTGCCTGTGATTGTAGAGGTTATTGTGTGTACTGTTGCTGACGTAGAGCCGGTGCAGGGTGTGTATTTTATATATCTTTTTGCACTTTGGGTATTGGATACGCTGGTGGTTATACTGGTAAATGATAAGATTATTGCACCACATGCTGTTACTATCGATGGGGCGCGTGGTAATAAGGAGAAGATAGCTAATAACAATAAAGCTATCAAGAAGATTACTAACGGTATTCGTTCGGATAAGAGCGAAGATATGTATGACCTTGGAAAGTTTGATTATGATATTAATGCTTTGCATGACCACATAAGAAATGTGGAAGATGAGAAAGCAAAGGCTTTGGAAGAGTTTGAAAAGAACACTAAGCCGGATATTGTAGCGGAGATTGAAAATCGATTCAAAGAGAGAGTTACTAAGGCTCAGGATGAGATTGCAAAGAAGACTGAGGAGGCGGCAAAGCTGGATGAGCTGGTAAAGCAGCAGAGGATTTATATATCATCTAACTATGAAGCTTATCTGGGTAAGGAGTTTATGAGTTTAGATAAGCTTCAGGAGATGAGCGGATTTATGAAATCCGGTATTGCTGAAACGGTTGGTCAGGCGATGGCTGCATATAGGGATAGACACTAAGTCTCTCCAGACTGCACATAGTGTTGATGATTGCGGTACTGACGGCATCGGCAATGGTCATAATATAAGACAAACGGGTTGTCTGTAATAGGACGTTATTCATATTACCAAAGGTGTTAACTATACCGGTTATGTGAATGTCTCCTACTTCAGGCAACTTTTTTTGTACTCCTAAACCAGGCTTTAACGGCCCTGTTCCCAGGGTTATATATCCGATATGATTGCGTTGGCCTAAGGAGGCATCAATAGCAATTATATAAGGATTTCGATAGGTGGCTGATACATTTTTAATGGCCTGCTCCAAGTTGGCGGCATGGACAGGTTCGTGAAGGGTTCCGTATATATGCACATTT
>JAFQIQ010000287.1 GCA_017397445.1 Lachnospira sp. | reverse complement strand
TACCTCTCTTTTATAATCTGAACATTGCTGTCATACATTGACACACTTTTCACAGCAATAATTTATTATATCAACTTCTGCCAAAAAGTACAAGACATCACAGCATAATTGTGTTACTATATTAGTATTATTTTTAAGGAAAGAAGAGGTACTCTAATGGCACTGGACGGAATAGTGATTGCTAATATATGCTATGAACTTAATAACACAATAGTTGGCGGCCGGCTTTATAAGATAGCACAACCTGAAACAGACGAACTCCTTTTGACTGTTAAGGCTCCAACCGGTCAATACAGACTTTTAATATCTGCTAATGCCAGCCTTCCGCTTATATATATTACAGACGAAAATAAGCCTAGTCCTATGACTGCTCCCAACTTCTGCATGCTTCTAAGAAAGCATCTTAACAACGGGCGTATTATATCTGTTACTCAACCTGGTCTTGAGAGAATTATTGATATTGAAGTTGAACATTTGGATGAAATGGGTGATTTGTGTCGTAAACATATAATTGCAGAATTTATGGGCAAACACAGTAATATCATATTTTGCGATGATAATAAAAGAATTATTGACAGTATAAAACGTGTTTCTGCCATGGTAAGTTCCGTGCGTGAAGTTCTCCCCGGACAGGAATACTTTATTCCAAACACTGTCGGAAAAATCAATCCATTAAACACCAATTATGAGGATTTTTCAAATCATGTATGTACCAAACCCGTACCTACAACCAAAGCCATCTATAGCACTTATACCGGCATCAGTCCTTTGGTAGCAGAACAGATATGCCATTTGGCTTCCATAGCAGGTGAACATCCGGCAAACTGCCTCAACGACAATGAAAAGCTTCATCTTTTCAACATATTTAAGCAGATAATAAGCACTATCGGTAGCAATGAATTTAATCCTAATATTATATATAACAATGGAGAACCTGTGGAATTTTCATCAATTGCCATTAGTATGTATGAAAATTGTATCCCATATGACTCGATCAGCAAACTCCTTAGTGAATACTATGCCAAAAAGGCTATTGTTACACGTATCCGTCAGAAATCCTCTGATATACGACGAATCGTATCTACTGCAATAGAACGTTCCTACAAGAAACTGGACATTCAGGAAAAGCAGTTAAAGGATACTGAAAAAAGAGACAAGTATCGTATCTATGGCGAACTTATCAATACTTACGGCTATGATATTAAAGAAGGGGACAAAACTTTAGTTGCATTAAACTATTACACCAATGAAGAAGTCACCATCCCTCTCGACGAGACTCTCACACCATCCGAAAATGCCGTGAAATATTTCAACCGTTACAACAAATTAAAAAGAACCTTTGAAGCAGAGAGTAAGCTTATAGAAGAAACAAGAGCCGAGATAATGCATTTGGAATCTATCTCAACTGCTTTGGATATTGCTACATCAGAAGATGATTTGGCACAGCTTAAAGAAGAACTGATGGAATCCGGCTATATTCATAAACGTCCAACCAATGCCAAAGGTAAGAAAATCATCAGCAAGCCCCTTCACTATATTTCCTCTGATGGTTTCGATATGTATGTAGGAAAGAATAATTTCCAGAATGATGAATTAACATTTAAATTTGCCAACGGTAACGACTGGTGGTTTCATGCCAAAGATATGGCCGGTTCTCACGTAATTGTAAGAACCAATGGCAAAGAAATTCCTGACCGCACCTATGAGGAAGCCGCAAGTCTTGCAGCTTACTACTCAAAGGGGCAAAGTCAGGAAAAAGTTGAAGTTGATTATGTAATTAAAAAAGAAGTAAAGAAACCTGCGGCTGCAAAGCCTGGTTTCGTTGTTTATTACACTAATTACTCAATGATGGCGTCCACGAATATAAGCCATATAAAAACTGCTGATTAAAATCAGTATATTGGCAACAAGGCTTATACCATACACAATTGCCATTCCGATTCCTACAGTAGCTATGGCAATCAAAGTGATTATCATGTGGCTTACAAGTACTATTAAAAGAGTTCGTTTTGCGAGCTCTTTTTTTGTGCACCAATATGCAAGCATCATTACCACAAGTACATCCGTAACAATCAACAGCATATATATCGGATATGCCAATTCAGTTGCATCACAAATAGCATCATCTAATGTTAGATAACCGAACAGCCTTGGTGGATTAGCTATGTATATAATACATCTGATTATATATAATGCTGTCATCACGCCCATCACTATTGGAATAACATTGTCCTTTAATTTTTTAAAATATCTGTTAGCAACTATAACCGCAAGTGCAACAACAATAACAAACCATACATATGGCACATTAAAGCCCCAAACATCTGCAAAAAAGTAATCTGTGACAAATGTGTTTACAGTATCAGACATACCGCCGATTCTATGGCAGACCGCCGATATTACCAACGGGCGTATCGTTTCCAAAAAAACACTTCCATACAACACAGGAATTATCATTCTTACAATTTCTCTTGGGCCTTCGTTATTGTAAAGTTTTACCTTATCCAGCTTACTACTGTGAATTATCATCAAAACAATTACTGACAGCACTAGCACAATTATTGCTGCAACAATAGGAAATACCCCCATAAAGTCACCATAGGCGGTAACTACACCTATTTCATCCAAATATATCTTTGCAGTAATTTTATGCATCACTCCATTATTTCCTAATATTTTTGCAATAATAACAATTACGGCAAGCACTATATCCGCAATTGCGGCATACCGTGCAAGGGACGCCGCACCATTAAATCTAAGCATAAGTGCTACCGGCGCAATAACTGTCGCAAACAATGCTATCGAATAAACTCCCCCGTATATAACATTCCATGCCTTATAATAGCAGACATCGTATATGGTAGCCGACTCATATCCTGCTTTAGTACTGTTTATGGCAGACACCACTCCTGAAAACAAATCTCCCCTTAATATTATTATAAATACAAGGGCAAGTGCCGCCAATATTCCGGCGACACTTACTATCTTAACTATAACTGAATCGTTATTTTTCTCCATTACTTAACAGTAACCTTTCTAAATGACTTCTTACCCTTCTTTACAACAACACCATCACCTTCAAAAAGTTCCTTTGCAAATGTTGTATCAATAGCAGCAACCTTCTCACCATTAACGCTTACACCGCCCTGTTCAACAGCTCTTCTAGCCTCTGAACGTGATGTTGCAAGACCAGACTGACACACAAGTGTAATAACATCAACCGCACCG
>JAFQIQ010000286.1 GCA_017397445.1 Lachnospira sp. | reverse complement strand
CCACCCCCTGACTAGTATGGGAGGGAGGCTAATATGGCAAAGAATGACAGATTTGAGAAGGTGTATTCTCAGGGAAAGTTAAGCGTAATAGAAATATGGGTAGATAAGGTAACCGGTGTGAATTACGTGTTTCACGAAAGTGGATATGCAGGAGGTTTATGTCCGCTATTAGACAAGGACGGAAAGCCGGTTGTAACACCGATTAATCAATGATAGAACAGTGAAGAATGGGGCTTTCGCACAACGTGTTGTAACGAAAGCGAGATGTACCATATACCTCGAAAGCGTGTTTGTAAGGTATGTGGGTACTCTCGCACCGTTAAGGCATTGTGCGAGAGCCCCATTTTTAATTATTATCCTGTGAGCAGATGGCTGCGTCGATTGCTACGGCAAGCACCATACCCATCAGTTCATCCTGTGGGTTGGCGATGTCTATTACATATGTGTCGCCCCATGTAAACCACTCTTTTGTAATCTGCATAATCGGCATATTACCGGAATATACGGTGTAATCATGATCCCAGAAGTCTCCCTGTACATGCCAGCCATTAAAGTCAATGTCGTATGCCGGCTTGAAGAACGTAAACTCTTTCTTGATTGTTCCATAAAGACGTCCGCCTATTACGATTTCAAACTGTGGTGTGAAGCAGAATAATTTCTGGTGAATTCCTGCTATTTCATTGCCGTATGCATCATATACATGAAGCTGGTGCCCAAAAGAAAATATTTCACCCTTAACGGTGTAGCGTACAGCACCATTTTCATCGTATATGTCAAATGTGTCAGCCCATGCAAAAACTCGTTGTTTAATTAATAATCTCATAAAACCCCTCCGATTGTATATTTATTTTAAAAACATATGCAGCAGTTTGCTGTTAAATGATTTGTATGGCTGGTAGCGCATTGGTAAATCCAGCCATGTCTTCTTATCAACGATTGACTTGTAGTGAGTAAATGTTTCAAAACCTGTTCTTCCGTGATATGAACCCATACCGCTTTCGCCAAATCCACCGAAGCCCATCTCGCTTGTAGCAAGGTGAATAATACAGTCATTGATACATCCGCCACCGAAACCGCAGAGAGTTGTAACCTTCTTAGCGATTGCGTTATTGCCTGTAAATATGTAAAGTGCTAATGGATGCGCCATAGAGTTGATTTTATTAATGGCTTCATCAATGTTGTTATATGTAAGGATTGGCATAACAGGTCCGAATATTTCTTCCTGCATTACAGCATCTTCCCAAGTTACATTGTCCATAACTGTCGGTGCAATCTGCAAGGTTTCACTGTTAGAGATGCCTCCTGCAACAACCTTGGTTTTATCTATAAGACCATTTATTCTGTCAAAATGTTTTTGATTAATAATTTTGCCGTAATCCTTGTTGGCAAGAGGGTTTTCACCGTATTGCTTAGTAATCTCTGATTTGATGGCTGCGATTAACTCGTTTTTAATGGAAGCATCGCAATATACGTAATCAGGAGCCACACAAGTCTGTCCGCAATTAAGGTATTTACCGAAAACAATTCTCTTTGCGGCAAGTTTTATGTTAGCAGATTTTTCTACGATACATGGACTTTTACCGCCAAGTTCCAAAGTTACCGGTGTAAGATGCGTTGAGGCACAACGCATAACTTCCTTTCCTACGGCCTGACTGCCGGTGAAGAATATGTAATCAAAATGTTCATTCAAAAGGCAAGTGTTTTCTGCACGGCCTCCGTTAACAACTGCAACAAATTCTTGCGAAAAACAGTCTTCGATTATTCTGGTTATAACTGCACTTGTAGCGGGAGAGTATGCACTTGGTTTAATTATGGCAGTGTTTCCTGCTGCAATGGCATCTATAAGAGGATCGATTGTAAGTAAAAACGGATAATTCCAAGGACTCATAATAAGAGTTACACCGTAAGGTGACGGCAGTTTATAACTCTTTGAGTGGAATTGTGCTAAAGGAGTGTAAACGGTTTTAGGTTTAGCGTATCTTTTAGTATGCTTAATCATATAGCTGAGTTCTGAAAGTACCATGCCCACTTCACACATATAGCTTTCAAAATTACTTTTGCCCAAGTCTTTCATAAGTGCTTCGTTAATGTCAGATTCATGCTTTAATATGCAGGCCTTTAATTTCTTTAAGGCAGTAATTCTTCCGGATACAGACATAGTTTGATTATTGTAAAAATAAGTGCGCTGTGTATCCACCAGCTTCTTAATTTCTAATTCAGTCATAATTCCTCCACAAGGTGATTATTCTTCAGTTTTCTCCATAACATCATAGTAGAACTCTTCAAGTTCCTTTGCGGTCATAAGCACAGGAACAGGGTAGAGAGGATTGGCCTCCTTGGCTGCATATGCAGCCAGCTTTGGTATGTCCTCTTCCTGAATACCCTTGATTGTAGTTGGGATACCGTAACGTGCATTCATATCCTTGATTGCCTGTATAAATGTGTTGGCAGCCTGTTCTACAGATGTTTCCTTATCAGCGATGCCTGCGGCAACAGCGAGCTTGTGTAATTTCTTATGTATCGTCGCTCCATAGCTTTCAAGTACATATGGCATAATTACTGCATTGGCAAAGCCATGAGGTACATTGTACTCGCCACCAAGAGTGTGAGCTACGGCATGAATGTAACCCACATATGATTTCGTGAAGGCACATCCTGCATAGAAAGCAGCTTTAAGCATGTTTTTGCGGGCGGTTATGTCGCTGCCCTTGGCATATGCGGTATCTAAGTTTCCAAATATAAGTTCCACTGCCATAGTAGAATCTTTTCTTGTTCCGTATGTTGTTGATCTTCCGATATATGCCTCCACTGCGTGAGTAAGTGCGTCCATACCTGTGGTTGCAGTAAGGGATGGAGGAAGGCTTAAAGTAACTTTAGGGTCAAGTACAGCGTACTTAGGGATAAGAGGAAAATCGTTTATTGCGTATTTGTGACGTGTTTCTGCGTCAGTGATAACTGCTGCCAGAGTAGTTTCACTACCGGTACCTGCTGTTGTCGGAATGGCAATGAGCAGAGGAAGCTTTGTGTGAACCTTAAGTATTCCCTTAACCTGAGCAAGAGTTTTTTTAGGCTTTGCAACCCTTATGCCTACGGCTTTGGCGCAGTCCATACTTGAACCGCCACCGAAGCCTATAAGAGCCTGGCAACCATTGGAATCGTAGATTTCAAGAGCTTCTTCCACATTAGTTGTTGTAGGGTTGGCTACAGTTTTGTCATAAATAAAAAATTTTATTTCACTCTTATTTAAAGCATTTTCGAGGCGTTCCATAAGGCCGAGTTTCATAATTCCTGCATCAGTTATAATAAGTACGGAATTGCATTTTTTCTTCTTTAACACGTCCGGAATGCCTTTGACACTGTCGATAATCTTAGGTTTTCTGTATGGTAAAAATGGCAGGGCCAATTTAAAAACAGTTTGAAATGTACGATAGTATGCTTTTTTAAAGAAATTCATAAGTGATTCTCCTCTTGTTTGATTATCAAAGTATTATAAAAAAGAATATAGCAATATGAACAGTGTTTGTCAATAAAATCAAAGTCTGTTATAATAGGAAAAAAGTCTCTGTGAGGTACGGTTATGGAGAGAAGAATACTGGATTATTTAAAATACATAGAAAGTGCAATACACGGCTGTAAATCAGAAGAAAAGAAGAATTTGAGGGCGGAGCTTCTTATACAGATAGGTTTTTTTGCCCATGAACGTCTGGTTCATCTTATAGTTACTGTGGTATTTGCCCTGTTAACGATGATTGCGGTTGTAGCATTTTTAATAACGGAAAAGCTGGTAGTGATTGGGTTGGTAGTTATGCTGATGGTACTTCTGGTGCCTTATATACGACATTATTTCATACTTGAGAACAGTGTTCAGAAGCTTTATGAGTATTATGACAGATTATCTGAAGATTCAGGATGGGAAGAATATAAGAAAAGTGCAAAGGATGGTAATAAGTGAAAACTAAGATTTATATGGCACCTTTAGAGGGGCTGACAGGACATATATATAGATTCAGCTTTTCTCGTTCAATGTCCACTATGGGGAAACTGGCGTTTTCTCTGAAAAAGATGCCGAAAGTTGAAACAACTGTAATTTCTTACAATCAGTTGTTAAGCTTGGGAGAAAAGACACAACCAGAGTATACATAGAAT
>JAFQIQ010000285.1 GCA_017397445.1 Lachnospira sp. | reverse complement strand
ATTCATATGGTTTGGATTGCAGGGAAGAAGACAGAGAAGCGTTCTTTGGTATGTATGGGGGATTGTTTTTTATAGGCATACTTTTAAGTATAGTGTTTGTGTTTGCAACGGTGCTTATTATTTACTATAAGCAGATTTCAGAAGGCTTTGAGGACAGAAAGCGTTTTGAGGTTATGAAGAAGGTGGGAATGACTGATACAGAGATACGAAAGTCAATTAATTCCCAGGTGCTGACAGTATTTATTCTTCCTATTCTTCTTGCAGGGTTACACCTTGCGGTGGCATTTCCAATTGTATGGAAATTGTTGCAGTTGTTCAATCTTACTAATATGAACCTTATGATTGTTGTTACGGTTGCAAGTTTCGTTGCTTTTGCGTTGATTTATGCAGGGGTTTATAAGATTACATCTAATGCATATTATGGGATAGTGAGCAGAAAAGAAGAATAATATAGATTTGTGTTGAAATGTGTGATAATATATAAATAGGTTTTGACAGAGCGAATCAACAACAGTACAGTAAGATGACAGATGTTGTATAAGAAAGGCGTATCTATGGAAAATGTGATTGAAATCAGCAATTTGACGAAGATGTATGGTAAAGCAAGAGGCGTACAGAATGTTAGTTTTTCTGTTGAAAAAGGTGATATGTTCGGGTTCTTAGGTCCTAATGGCGCCGGTAAATCCACAACTATTCGTTGTATGTTAGGTTTTATCAATTATCAGAGCGGTTCCATAAAAGTTCTGGGGCAGGATGTTAAGAGTGGGACACAGAACATATTAAAGGAAGTTGGGTATATGCCGTCGGAAGCTATGTTTTATCAGTCAGCTAAAGTAAAGGAAATTATAAAAATGGCTGCCAATGTGCGAGGTATGGACTGTAGTAAAGAAGCGGAGATGTTGTGTGAACGTCTGCAGTTGGATGTGGACAGAAAGATAAGTGATTTGTCGCTGGGAAATCGTAAGAAAGTAAGTATTGTATGTGCCATGCAGCATAAACCTAGGCTTTTTATATTTGATGAACCTACAAGCGGACTGGACCCTCTTATGCAATCGGAGTTTTTTGAATTGATAAAGGAATATGTAAATGCCGGTGCTACTTGTATGCTTTCAACACATGTGTTATCAGAAGTTAAAAAATATTGCAATAACGTTGCTATTATGAAAGAAGGTAATCTGCAATGTGTTAATAAAGTTTCAGAGTTAACTAAAACCTCATCCAAAAGAATTAAGATGGTTAGAGATGGCGTGTATGAGGATTTCCTTTTTGAAGGTGATTTGAATGATATATACAAGGAACTGCAAGGCAGGGATATTACTGATATACTTATAGAAGAACCATCGTTAGATGAAGTGTTTATGAAGTACTATGAGTAAGAGAGGTGACATAATATGTTTGAGTTATATAAACATGAAGTGAAGATGTATATTAAGACTCTTATAATATGGGTGCTTTGTGCAGGCGGAATGGGAATGGTGTGCATACTATTGTTTTCAAGTGTTAAAGACAGTATGTCGGGGATGGCTGAAAGTTTTGCTTCAATGGGGGCGTTTTCGGATGCATTTGGTATGACGCAATTAAGTATTGCGACGCTGCAAGGGTTCTATGCCACAGAAGTAGGAATGGTTCATTCTCTTGGAGGTGCTATGTTTGCAGCGATTATAAGCTGTGTAATGTTATCCAAGGAGGAAGATGCTCATACAAGTGAATTTTTGTTTTCGCTTCCTGTTTCAAGAAACAAAGTGATAACATCAAAATTAGGTGCAGTTATTACTCATATTGTAATATATAATCTGGTATGTGTAATTGTATATGTGATGGGAATTGTCATACTTGGAGAAGAAATGCCTATTAAGGAGTATTGTATTTTCCATATAATGCAATTAGTTATGCATATTGAAATAGGTGTGATATGTTTCGGAATATCTGCATTTATGAAAAGAAATAGAATGGGAATTGGGCTGGGTATAGTTCTGTTCCTGTACGCATATGATTTAATGGCAAGGGTTATACCGGATTTGTCGGATTTTAAAGTGATTTCACCATTTTCGTATGCCAATGCAGCGGACATATTTAGTACAGGCGAAGTTGATATGACGGCATTGATGATTGGAATAATTGTTATGGTTGTGAGTGCAATTACTGCATATAGGGTATATTCAAAGAGAGATTTGGCAACATAATTAAAGTGGCACCGGTTTATTTCCGGTGCCATATTTGCATATCATATTAAAAATGCTTGTCTACACATACTTCCTCATATGTACATAAACCCGTCCGCTTCTTGTCTCGTTACCGGAACCGTCATAGATGAATTTACCCACATGACGTATTACGAGAATATCACCTTCTTTGAGCTGCTTGGAGTGATCCTGGCAGGAGAAACTGTTTACAAAGATTTTTCCTGTCTTAAAAAGCTCTACAACAGCACTGCGGGATTTGTTGGTTAAAGCTGAAACTACTGCGTCGATACGAGGTGAAGCAGCGATAACATCCAATTCTTCAAAGTTGGGGCGCAGTATCTCTAAAGGTGCCCAGCTTAAAGAACATTTTACGTGAGTGTGTTTAATAGTATCGAGATTATCAATAATAAATTCTGAGATACGTTTTAAGCAGAATACATAAGCTTCATTTTCGCGTATTATAATATCCCCTATGAGGTGGCGCTCAATACCCAAATTAAGGATAGCTCCAAGATAATCTCTGTGGGTGAGATTCTGAGAGAATTTGGCAGAAAGCGGCTCTACTTTAATAACATCAATAGGGTAGGTTCCTACATAACCGAATTCAGTGGAATCTCCAAACTGTATTACCTGACGTTCAGCATTAGGGTAGCCGCCAAATGTATCTGACTTGATAAACTCCAGTTCCTTTGACATGGTCTTATATATTGCAATTTCGCTCATTGAAAGAAATGAACTGTAAGTATAGTTGCCTTGAGAATATGCGCGTTTAGCGGTGTCTGTAAGTCTTCTTTTAAGTAATGAAATGTTATCCATAATGTCCCTCCCAATATAATTTATCGTTAGAACAATAGCATACTCTAATTTATTGTATATGTCAAAAGTACTTTGAAAATTTAGTAGCATTTATAGGAAAAGTGTGTTAAAATATTTACAATGAATGGCGTGGTACATTTAATATATTTTACTGATTTGGAGGGCCTATGATTAGAGATTACGAAGAGTTTAAGAAGTTTGTGTTTCAGCAGACCAGTATCGACTTGAATGCATATAAAGAGCGACAGATGAAGAGACGTATTGATACATTGATTCAGAGAAACAAGTATGACGGGTATGACAGTTACAGTAAAGCGCTTGTTACTGATAAAGAGATGCTTGACCAGTTCGTCAATTACCTTACTATCAATGTTTCGGAGTTTTACCGTAATCCGGCTCTTTGGAAGACGCTTGAGGATGTTATTTTACCGGATTTGATTGATAAGTTCGGTCAGAATCTTAAGATATGGAGTGCAGCATGTTCGACAGGAGATGAGCCGTATTCCCTTGCTATGGTTATGGCAAAGAAGGTTCCGCTTTCTAAAGTTAAGATATATGCTACGGATATTGATGACCAGGTGCTTGAAAAGGCGAAGGATGGCGTTTATGGTGCCAACAGTCTTAAGGGGTTGCCGGATGAATATATTAAAAAGCATTTTGAGAAGATGGGAGACCGTTTTTACAAGATTTCTGATGAGATTAAAAGATGCGTTGAATTTAAGAAAGCTAATCTTTTGAAAGACTCATATCCGAGCGGTTGTCACTTAATAGTATGCCGTAATGTTATGATTTACTTTACTGAGGAAGCAAAGCTTGACATATATAAGAAATTCAACCGCTCGTTAGTTAATGACGGCTGTCTGTTCGTTGGTAACACAGAGCAGATTATTAATCATCGCGATCTTGGTTATGAGTATGATAAGATGTTCTTCTATAGGAAGGTAAAAGGTATTTAATTATATGGTTTACATAGGCAGTTACTTTAGCTGAATCATTTAAGAATGAATCGTTCAGTTCAAAGTATGTCTGCTTATCGTTGTAATTGTCCCTAAAGTGGGGTGTTTCTAACTCAGTCTGCTGAGGAAGGAATACTCCGCTTTTTTTGATGTAGCAATTAATAGCTTTGGCCTGGGTACGGAAGTTTTTGTCTACATAAAAGGCAACACTTTTGTGTATAGCTTTATCTTCGTCAGGCAGATAGTAGTAGTCTTTGTGATTGGTAAAGAAATGTTTTAATTCTCCTTCAAACATGCGTACCCTCAGGTATGCATTGTTTTCTGCGATTTTAAAGTAATAAGGTTCTTTGCCATAAGACACGGTAGCAGGAGCTTTTACGGGAATTGCGAAAGTGAATAATATTTCTTTCACAGGTTCCCCGCTATAGTCAAGGGTATCATTAATGGCGTAAGTAATATTGTCAGGTTGGAAACACAGATAGTTAAATATTCCCGTAAGCGTCACCAAAGAACATATATCGTCGTGATTGTGGAGAAGTAATAAATCACAGGCTTCGTTATAAGCAGATTTATCATCACCAATGGCAAGTTTAGGTAATTCCCTGTATACATTAATTAATTCACCACCT
>JAFQIQ010000284.1 GCA_017397445.1 Lachnospira sp. | reverse complement strand
GTTTACTGCGGAGCAGTACCAGATAGAGTCTGTAGAAACAGCAGATGGAAATGTATTAACTAATAAGCAGTTGCAGTTGATGATTGACGAAATGGCAGCATTTGGTGGTGACGCAGGAAGCGTATGCGACCAGACTAATGCCGGTACTAATACAAATAATGCTAATGCAGACCAGATGTGGATAACTGAGTAAGGGGAATATGCAGGACGTTATATAAATGACACTCTAAGGGGAGCCAGGGGTAACCAAAGTTGCCCCTGGATGTCCTTTAATAAATGTAATGTTTAAATTGTGATAAATAATAGGGGTAATGTAGTAATTGTTATTAAAAAAATCTGAGTGGTTATCGTAAAGGAGAATAAAGATGACAATAGAAGAAGTGTTTAATAAAGTATTAGAAGGAAATATGCAGATTGAAGAAGGAATAATAGAGATTGTTAAGATTAATTTATCAGGACAGACTATTAGTCAAGAGAATACGGATTATATTCTAGAAAAAACAAATCTATTGGTGGATTTCTTTAATGCAGCAATTGGAGGGGCTGATATAAGCCAAATTCCAATGGATATGGTGAAAGATTTATTATCGGAGTTGCAGATTGCTCCGGAGAATATGGCGTTGTATCTAACTCAGACTGTAGGTTATGGATTGAAATTAACATTATTAAAAAAGTTCAAAGATGAGTTGGGGATTGCTAGTGATATACTTGGGGGAGTATCGGATGTTTTGAGTATAACAAGTAGTTTGAATAATATATTTCGTAGTGATGATTATGCAACACAGTGCGAAGGTATGTTTGATTTGATTACGACAGTGTATTCACAAGTTCCAATATTAGGTAGTATAGTTGGCATTCAATGTGCTACTGCAAAAGGGTGTTTATCTGCTGCGATTAAGGTTGTAGATGCAAAAGAAGATGAAGATTTCAGAAAGTGGATTCAAGTAGATTTTGAATATGATTCACCACTTGCGGATAATCAAACATATATAGATTTTAATACTTTTTTAAAAGAAGTGTATGGTCCTGTGTATGGGTATGATTATGTAGAAGAATTGTATATAAATCAAACAATTTTTCAACAAAGGCTAGGAAGCGAGTTTAGTTTAGAGAATCTTTTTCCGACGGACCTGTTTTTTTTGGCATCAACGGCAGAATTGTATCCAGGCAATGTGTCATATGCATATGATAATTACATATACAAACATTTAGGGATAAAAGACTTGGATGAACTTTGTGACAAAATGGATAGTTTTTGTGATGATATTTTGAAACAATACAGTACTATAGATGAATTTAATACGGAAGTAAGGCGTTGCCTAGCAAAGATGTATGATCTTTTGTATGAAGCTTTTGGCGAATTCATAGATGATACTAATGTAGGAACAGGTGAATCGGGAGGGAATGGTTCTGGTACAGGTGGTTCAGGATGGAGTGGTTCTGGTACAGGTGGTTCTGGTATATCTGGCCCAGGCTTAATGCCAGATAATTCAGAGGAAGAGGAACCTCGAGACGATGGAGATGGATCGAAATATAAGTCAATGTATACAGGAGTATTTAAAGAGTCAGAAATGTCACAGGAACGTAGAGTAGACCCTCTTATCTTTGATTTAAACAATGATGGAATATTCTCTACCAAGGTAGAAGACGGTGTTCATTTTGATTACGAGGCAGATGGCTTTAAGGAAAAGACTGCATGGATGTCTGACGGTGACGGTATGTTGGTTCGAGACATTAATAACAATGGAATTATTGATGACGGAAGGGAGCTTTTTGGTGACCAAACACTGTTATCAAATGGTGAAGTTGCAATAAACGGTATCGATGCATTAACGGATTTGGATTCTAATAGTGATGGTGTAATTGATATAGATGATGAATTGTTCTCTGAACTTAAGATATGGATTGATAAAAACAGAGATGGTATTTCACAGGAAGATGAGTTACACACGTTAGCTGAACTTGGAATAAAGGAAATTAGCTTAACTAATAATGGAACCAATAAAACAGATATTAATAATAATATTATAAGCGGCATGTTGTATGCTACATATGAGAATGGAGAAAAGGTTGATGTAGCGGAGTTGGATTTTACAAAGAGCACCATTAATACTGTTGTAAAGGAAGATGTAATAATTGATGAGGATGTATTAGAGTTACCTGAAATCTATGGATTTGGTGAGGTTTATTCGCTAAGACAGGCAATGTCGATTAATGATGAATTTAAATCATTAATTGTGAATTTTATTAATACAAAAGACAGATCAGAAAAGATGAAGATGATGGATAATATTCTTGCTGTATGGACTAGCACGGATAGGTATACTGATAATTCATCAAGCTCATCTCTGACTGGTAGAGGTTCATTTATTGATGAAGGTCATCTTAATGTATTGGAAAAGTTTTATGGTGCAAAGTTTCAAGGCGTAAACGGGGCTAATCCTAATAGTGTGGCGGCAAATATATTAAACAGTTTGTACTCAAAGCTTAAGTATCATATGTATGCAAATCTTGTGTTTAAGACAGAGTGTCTTAGATATTTCGATAAAGCCGAAGTAGGATTTGATGGCAAAAGTACAAGTAATAAAATTGATTTAAGTACGTTAGAAACTGTCATGAAATTTGATAAGCTAATCAATGTAGAGGCAGCTAAGGATAATGTTAAAGCAATAGCATATTGTATCAATGATACTAAGGTGTATAGTGGGGCAATGCGTATTTCAGACTTGCTTAATATATTTAAGTATGATAGTGATATGTTTGATAGTGTATGTAGCGGAATTGCTGGTGATGTTTATGTTACTACTGAGAATAAGTTTAATATTTCAGGTGATGACAATGATAACTATATGAAGGGAACACAAGAAAGAAACACTCTATATGGTGGAGCTGGTAATGATATATTTGTTACGACATCAGGTAAAAGTACACTATATGGTGGGGCTGGCAATGATATATTCGTTGTAGGAAAAAATAGTGGAATTATTACGATTAATGATACTGTTGGACGTAATAGTTTGATTTTTGATAAAGATATTAGTTTAGATGATTTGACTGTTTCAACTACAGGTACCCAAGATGTAACAATTAACATTGCAGGTAGTGATACCAAAGTTGTGTTAAGTGACTTCCGCCAAAGTGATAGTTATAGAAAATTTCAGTTGGAATTCAGCAATGGAACAGTTATGGCATTAGACGACATTAATAGTCCGTTTAAAAATGTTGTTGGAAGTGCTGGTGACGATACAGTAAATGCAAACTATTACGCAGGCATGACGGTGAAAGCAGGAGGCGGAGCCGATACAGTGAACGGATCATCGGGAGCAGATAAGATATACGGAGAAGGCGGCAACGATGCGCTTTATGGCGGAGCGGGAGCTGATCTCATAGAAGGCGGAACCGGAGACGATAAGTTGTATGGCGGAGCCGGAGCAGATGTGTATGTGTTTGGAAAGAATACAGGTACAGATACAATCTACGATACAAGCGGAATCAGTACGATAAAGTTTGAGGACGGAATCACG
>JAFQIQ010000283.1 GCA_017397445.1 Lachnospira sp. | reverse complement strand
TCCTCGTTAAGTTGTATAATGTTATCAGACATAGTTTATAGCCTCCTTTGTGGTTTTTTGTGTGGTAACTTAATTCTACCAAACGGCTATAGACTATGTCTATTTTATGAAATTAATTTGCGAAATTTATTATACGTCATCTAATGCGCAACAGGAAAAACGTTGTTATTGCAACTGTTGCAATAGGTATTACAGAATATTTATTTTATGTTAATATAGAGCCTTATAGTATATATGGATTTTTTCGAGATTATAACATAATAAGATTGTTTTATATGAATGAAATATGCACATTTTATCATAATATAGGATTCTCTACATATGTTGTGTCACAGGCAGATGTTTTGTTAGTAATATTAATACTAGTAATTACTATTAGTTCATTTGTAGTATTATTAAGTGCAAAAATACTAAAACCATATACGAAAAAATCGGTGTTAAGTGTTGTTTCAGGTAGATTAACATATGTGTATCAATTGATTTTGTATAAAAGTCCACATATGTACAAGGAACTGCATAAGTGTATTTTTACGTCGAGGGGCAAGTGGGCTATTATAGGAATGATTTTGGCTATTATTTATTTTTCATTGTCAGATCTTAAATATTTCTCAGATATTGAGAATTATAATGATAAAATATATCTCAAATACGGAGGTCAGAATTATTCCGAAATAGCGAATATTGTTACTGAAAAAAAGAATGAGTATATTTTAGTGCAAGAGAAACTAATCGAGCTTAGAAAAGGATATGAGTCTGGAGAAGTTAGTGTTATAGTATATGCAGGGTATGCGGATTATAGTAAGTCTGTAGCGCAATCAATGGAGGCTATGAAAGAACTTGATGACAAGATAGAGTACTTATCGAATCTCAAACAAGAGTCAGATATTGATGGCTATCTTATGTCAGATAGAGGATATGAGCAAATATTCGGTAAAGAATCAGTCGTGAGAACTGTAATTATAAGTATTATTATGCTTATTTGTATAATGATATTGGCATTTGGTAATGTAAATAATGAATACAGGGCTAAGATGAATGAACTTATAATATCTACTAAGTTAGGAGAAAAGCGAGTCTATGTACATAAAATGACTGTATGTGCTTTGGTATCGGCATTTGTGTCAATTGTAGTATGTTTAATTGAACTTTATATAATGGCTAGCCATTATGGATTGCCATATTTAAGTGCTCCGATTCAGAGTTTGTCTTTTATGAGATATGTTGATATTAATGTTAATATTTTACAGTGGATAATTATGTTAATAATGATAAAAATGGTTGCTGCGACAGTTGTTGCTGTAATATTATTTTCATTGTTTTACATAGTTAAGAGAAAAAGAGCGTGATTTATATATAATAAGTCCCAAACAGAAATTTCTATACAATTCTGTTTGGGACTTTGGTTTTATTTTATTTATTCTGTTCCTGTAAATTCTTATTAGCAGTAGCAAGCATAAGCTTGATTCTGTTAAGCTGGTTAACTTCTGATGCACCAGGATCATAGTCTACCGCAATAATATTAGATTCAGGGAAAGCAGCACGAAGCTCCTTTATAACACCCTTACCTACAATATGGTTTGGCAGACATGCAAACGGCTGACAACATACTATATTTCCCGCACCGTTGTGAATTAACTCAATCATTTCGCCTGTAAGCAGCCATCCTTCACCGGTCTGATTACCTAAAGAAACAAGGTCTTTAGCGAGAGCGGCAGTTTCTTTGATAGTTGAAGGTGGTGTGAAACGCTTACTTTGTGCAAGGGCCTTCTTAGCACCGCTTCTGAACCATTCAATGAAAGCGATTACTGAGTTGTTAATAAATGCAGACTTCTTAGAGTAACCAAGATAGTCACGTTTAAAGTTAGCATTTTCACAACAGTAAAGCAGGAATCCTATTAAGTCAGGAACAACTGCTTCAGCACCTTCTGCCTCAAGCAAATCAACAAGATAATTATTTGCAGCAGGCATAAACTTAACAAGAATTTCACCTACGACACCAACACGAGGTTTCTTGATGTCAAGAAGTTCAATTTCGTCAAAGTCCTTTACAATAGCTCGGATATTCTTGTTGAACTTACGCATAGAGTGATTCTTGCCTGTAAGTTCCTCTATAAGAACTTTTTTCCATTTTTCATGGAGTGCATTTACAGAACCCGGAACTTTTTCATATGGTCGTGTTCTGTATACAACGTTCATAAACACATCGCCGTAAACAACTGCCTGGAACGCTTTCTTAAGGATTGGAAGCGTAAGCTTGAATCCTGAGTTAGACTCCAGTCCCTGAGCACTAAGGGAGATTACAGGGATGTGTGCGAGTCCGGCTTTTGTAAGAGCTCGTCTGATAAATCCGATATAGTTTGATGCACGGCAACCGCCACCGGTCTGTGTGATGATGATAGCAGTCTTGTCTAAATCGTATTTACCAGAAAGAACAGCACTCATAATCTGACCAACTACCATAAGTGAAGGGTAGCAGGCATCGTTGTTAACATACTTAAGACCAACATCAACAGATGACTTATTATCGTTATCAAGAACAACAATATTGTATCCGCAGGCATTAAGTGCAGGCTCAAGTAAGTCAAAATGTATTGGTGACATCTGAGGGCAAAGAATAGTGTAATTCTTTCTCATCTCAGGAGTGAAATCAATACGGTCAAATGCAGCACTTTCGATGGTACGCTTGTAGTTGTTCTTGTCACGAACCTTTAAAGCTGCGATAAGAGAACGCACACGAATGCGGGCAGCCCCTAAGTTATTAACTTCATCAATCTTTAATACAGTATAAATCTTTCCTGCTTTAGCAAGAATATCATTAACAGCATCAGTAGTTACGGCATCAAGACCGCAACCGAAAGAGTTGAGCTGAATAAGGTCAAGGTTGTCGCGCATCTTTACAACACCGGCAGCGGCGTAAAGTCTTGAATGGTACATCCACTGATCCATAACGATAAGCGGTCTGTCAACTTCGCCCAGATGTGAAATACTATCCTCTGTTAATACCGCAATTCCATAAGAATTAACAAGTTCAGGAATACCGTGGTTGATTTCAGGGTCAACGTGGTATGGACGTCCGGCAAGGACGATTCCGCGCTTTCCTGTTTCATCAAGAAGTTTAAGAACTTCTTCACCCTTCTTTCTGATATCTTCACGTGATTTCATCATCTCACCCCAAGCGAGAGAAACAGCTTCTTTTACTTCCTTTGCAGGAATGTCAGAGAATTCTTCTATAAGTCGCTTCTGAAGTTTTTCTTCACTCTCAAAGGAGAGGAATGGGTTTCTAAAGTCAATATTTTCTGTCTTTAATTCCTCAACGTTATTCTTGATGTTTTCTGCATAAGAAGTAACGATAGGACAGTTGTAATGGTTGTTAGCCTTATCAATTTCCTTGTGTTCATATGGAATACAAGGATAGAAGATAAATTTAACTCCCTGCTTAATAAGCCATGATATATGACCGTGTGCAAGCTTTGCAGGGTAACACTCTGACTCGGAAGGAATCGATTCAATACCAAGCTCATAAATCTTTCTGTTAGAAAGAGGAGAGAGTACTACCTGATAACCGAGTTTTGTGAAAAATGTGTACCAGAACGGATAATTCTCGTACATATTAAGTACTCTTGGAATACCTACTACACCACGGGTTGCTTCGTCAGCTTCAAGCGGTTCGTAGTCAAACATACGATGAAGCTTGTACTCAAAAAGGTTAGGAAGCTTCTCTGTTGACTTTTCTTTACCGAGACCACGTTCGCAACGGTTACCTGTAATAAACTGACGTCCGCCTGAGAACTTGTTGATAGTAAGATGGCAACTGTTGGTACATCCACGGCAACGGGTCATAGCAGTTTCGTATTTAAGTTCATTAATTTTGTCAATACTAAGCATAGATGAGTCTGAAACGCCATCATAACGCTCCTTAGCAATAAGGGCAGCACCGAAAGCACCCATAACACCGGCAATATCAGGTCTTATGGCATTAACACCTGTAATTTTTTCAAAGCTTCTAAGAACAGCATTATTATAAAATGTACCACCCTGAACAACGATATGTGAACCTAAATCGTCAGGGTCAGCAATTTTGATAACCTTATACAAAGCATTTTTAATAACGGAATATGCAAGTCCGGCAGAAATATCTGCAACAGAAGCACCTTCTTTCTGAGCCTGCTTAACCTTAGAGTTCATAAATACTGTACAACGTGTACCCAAGTCAATTGGGTGTGCAGCAAACAAAGCTTCCTTAGCGAAATCCTGAACACTGAAATTAAGTGACTTGGCAAATGTTTCAATAAATGAACCACAGCCTGAAGAACAAGCTTCATTAAGCATAACGGAATCTACAGTCTGGTTCTTAATCTTGATACATTTCATATCCTGACCACCGATATCGATGATACAGTCAACCTGTGGATCAAAGAATGCGGCAGCATAGAAGTGAGAAACTGTTTCTACTTCACCGTCATCAAGCATAAGTGCAGCCTTAATAAGCGCTTCACCGTAACCTGTTGAACAAGAGCGTACAATCTTAGCTTCGGCAGGAAGTTTTTCATAGATTTCCTTTAAAGCACGAATAGTTGTTGCAATAAGTGAACCGTTGTTATTGCTGTAGAAAGAGTAGAGGAGTTTTCCATCCTCGCCAATCAAAGCAATTTTAGTTGTTGTAGAACCTGCATCGATACCGAGGTAGCAGTTTCCTTTATATGTAGATATATCGCCTGTAGCAACCTTTGCCTTGTTATGTCGCTCAATAAATGAGTTGTATACAAGCTGGTTTTCAAAAAGAGGCTCCATACGTTCAACTTCGAATTCAAGTTTAATTTTACCCTTAAGGCGTTCTATAATATCCTTAACAGGATAGCAGAATTCTTCCTTAAAGTTCATGGCAGAACCGATGGCAGCAAAAAGATGTGAGTGGTCCGGAGCTATTATCTGTGAAGGTCCAAGACTTAATGTTCTTACAAATGCTTCTTTAAGTTCTGACAAGAAATGAAGCGGACCGCCAAGAAATGCAACATTGCCGCGAATAGGTTTACCACAGGCAAGACCACTGATAGTCTGATTAACTACGGCCTGGAATATAGATGCCGAAAGGTCTTCCTTAGTTGCACCTTCGTTAATAAGCGGCTGAATATCAGACTTGGCAAACACACCACAACGGGCAGCAATAGGATATATTGACTTGTAATTCTTAGCGTATTCGTTAAGACCTGAGGCATCTGTCTGTAACAGAGAAGCCATCTGATCAATAAAAGATCCTGTACCGCCTGCACAGATACCGTTCATACGCTGATCAATTCCGTTGGTAAAATAAATAATTTTAGCATCTTCTCCACCAAGCTCAATGGCAACATCGCACTGAGGAGCTTCCGCCTGAAGTGCAGTGGAAACTGCAACTACTTCCTGTGTAAAAGGTACTTCAAGGTGCTTTGCAAGAGTGAGACCGCCTGAACCTGTGATTACAGGATTGACGTTGAATTCACCGAGTTTAACAACTGCCTTTTCAAGCAGACCCTGAAGAGTTTCCTGTATATTGGCAAAATGTCTTTCATAATCTGAAAACAAAACAGTATGATTGTCATCGAGAATGGCAATCTTTACTGTTGTAGAACCAATATCAATACCTAGCCTATATGTATTCATAATATATCCGGCAAAAAATGCCGCCTCCTTATAAATATATGTATGCATAATATGTCGAATTATGCAAACTAGTTTATTATATTAAATTTATATAAAAAAGGCAAGTTTTTAAATGTCATTCGTTGACAAAAGAGTTTTGTTTTTTTATACTTTTCCTTAAAATTAAGTTAAGAAAGGGCTTGTTCATCCTATGAAGTTTTTTAATAAGTTAGAACGCAGATTTGGAAAATATGCGATTTCCAATCTTATGTATTATATTATTGGTTTGTATGTAGTGGGATTTATATTGAATCTCTTTGCACCGGGATTCTATGCGCAGTATCTTAGTCTTAGTGTAGAAAAGATATTACAGGGGCAGGTATGGAGGCTTGTTACGTATATTATAGAGCCACCTTCTACAAGTTTGATATTTGCAGTGTTTACATTGTATTTTTATTATCTGATTGGCAATAATCTCGAAAGAATATGGGGAGCATTCAGATTCAACCTGTATTATTTTTCGGGAGTGATACTTCATATAGTAGCCGCATTTTTGATATATTTCATATTTGGTTTGGATTTTAGTATGACAACATATTATATCAATCTTGCACTTTTTATGGCGTTTGCTATGGAGTATGGTGAGACGGTCGTGTATCTGTTCTTTTTCTTGCCTATTAAGATTAAGTGGCTCGCATATTTAGATGGTGCAATCTTTGCATTAACTATTATTGGTGGTTTTCCAGCATATTTGTTGGCAGCATATCTTCCGGGATTATATATAGGATTAAGTTATGCAGGAATTATGCTTCATCCGGTGTATGCCACATGTGCTCTTATATCAATGATTAATTTCCTGGTGTTCTTCTTTATGTTTAAGAAGGGACCGGCGAAGAGTCAGGCACAGAAGAACTACAAAAAGGCTATGGATACCGCTATGAAGGCGGAGAAAAAGCGTCAGCAGGAAGAAGCAAGAAATCATGAGCAGTTTGACGGACAGCAGTCAGGCAATGCTTCAAAGAGTCGTGGTCATATTGTGTTTCATGGTGCTGCAAGGCATAAATGTGCTGTGTGTGGCAGAACAGAGAATGATGGCGACTTGACGTTCAGATACTGTTCAAAATGCGAAGGTGACTATGAGTATTGTCAGGACCATCTGTATACTCACATACACGTAACAAAATAATGGTAAATTATATATAAAAGTAGTTGTGAATTGTTTTTGTTTATGATATCATTAATCTGTATGCGTATGTCATAGCATTTTATAAATAGATAGTACGCAGGGAAGAATAAGACGAATTACTTTGGAGGTAATGATGAAGAAGACTAAGATTATTTGTACAATGGGTCCTAACACTAACGACAGAGAACTCATTAAGAATCTTGCATTGAACGGAATGGATATTTGCAGATTTAACTTCTCACACGGTGACCACGAGGAGCAGGCAGGACGTTTTGCACTTGTTAAGAGCGTAAGAGAAGAATTAAATATACCTTTGGCTACTTTGCTTGATACAAAGGGACCGGAGATTAGAACAGGTGAACTTAAGGATGGTAAGAAGGTTACCCTTAATGAAGGTC
>JAFQIQ010000030.1 GCA_017397445.1 Lachnospira sp. | reverse complement strand
CTATCAAGCAGCAGGCAGCATCAGGTACAGGCGGACAGAGATACTGTTATACTTTGGGAGCTGCTAACAGCACAGTGTTACCTAGTCAGTCATCACTTGATTCTTGTAAGAGAAATATTAATAATTATCTTAATAAGAAGCCGGCTACTAACTAATAAGATTAATTCGAAAGGTTATTATAATGAATAGTATAGGGATGTTTGATATGCACAATCACATACTCTTTGGAGTGGATGATGGTGCTAAGACAATAGAGGACAGCCTTGCACTTATAAAAGTTGCATACAATGATGGTATAAGAGGCTTGGTCCTTACGCCGCATTTTCATCCGAAAAGGGGAATGGCTCATTATGCCGAAGTGGTTGAGAATTTTAATGAGCTGGTAGATGTGGTAGAGGAGAGAATTCCGGATATGCAATTATATCTGGGACGCGAGGTGTATTACAGGTCCGATATATTGGAGACAAAAGGTTCTTTTGATAAGTACCTTATGTCGGGGACTGCGTGTATGCTGGTAGAATTTTCTACGACAGTGGAAGAGAATTATATTAAAAATGCAGTTTCTAATCTGTTGTTTGAAGGGTATCAGCCAATTGTAGCCCATGTGGAGCGATATGCATGTGCAGTTAAGAATAAGAAGTTGGTGGATGAACTTAAAAGTATTGGTGCCTATATTCAGATTAATGCAGATTCAGTTCTTGGAAAAACAGGATTTGCTGTAAAACAGGCGGTTAAGTATTACCTTAAAAATGGGCTGGTGGATTTTATATCATCGGATGCTCATGATTTAAAGACAAGGAAGCCGGAATTGGCGGCAGCATATGCTTATGTAGCAAAGAAGTTTGGTGAGGATTATGCCGGGCTTTTGTTTAGAGAGAATGCGATAGCTATGCTAAATGGTGAACTATAAGAATTGATAACGAGGACTTTTGCAAAAACATTTTGCAAAAGTCCTTGCGGTTTTTATGGGGATGTGATATGTTAGAATCAGCAAAAATGTGACATATACGCAGGAGGTATTTATATGTGGTTAGCAGATTTGAACAATGGTAATTACCGTAATCCTATTTTGTATGCAGATTATTCAGACCCTGATGTTATAAGGGTTGGGGAAGATTATTTTATGATAGCCTCGAGTTTTAGTAATTCACCGGCAATTCCTTTGTTGCACTCAAAGGATTTGGTTAACTGGAAGGTTGTTAATTATGTTCTTGATAAGGTTCCGGAGTTCCGCTATCGTAACCCTATTCACGGCTGTGGCGTTTGGGCACCGTCAATACGTTACCATGAAGGTACATATTATGTATGCTTCCCTATGCCGGATGAAGGCATATATATGACAACTGCAAAGGACCCGTTTGGCAAGTGGAGTAAGCCTGTTAACATAAGACCGGGAGCAGGTTGGATTGACCCATGTCCGTTCTGGGATGATGATGGTAAGGCATATCTCGTGGCAGGTGTGGCTAAGAGCCGTATAGGATATAAGAGTGTTCTTCATATGGTAGAGATGCAGCCGGACGGAATGGCACTTATAGGTGAAGAGAAGGTTATATTTGACGGTAATCTTAACGACCAGGTGACCATAGAAGGTCCTAAGATGCATAAGAAGGATGGATGGTATTACATATTTGCACCGGCAGGCGGCGTTAAGCAGGGCTGGCAGACGGTGCTTCGCTCTAAGAGTGTGTATGGTCCATACGAGTATAAGGTAGTTATGAGACAGGGTGATTCACCTGTTAACGGACCTCATCAGGGGGCGTGGATTGATACTGTAACCGGTGAAGATTGGTTCATACATTTTCAGGATGTATATGCGGCGGGAAGAATATGTCATCTTCAGCCTATGCATTGGGAGAATGAGTGGCCGGTTAT
>JAFQIQ010000282.1 GCA_017397445.1 Lachnospira sp. | reverse complement strand
TGCCATCCTTTGACTTCTTAGCAAGCGGCATACTACCCACAAGAATGTTCAAATCCTCACCTTCAACAACCTTATTTGCTTTTTTCTCCATCTGATCTGCCGCCAAGTGTATCAAAAGGTCAGAGATACCAACAACCGGATCAGACATATCCTCTCCAATAACAATCTCCACAACCTTTCCACTCTTTAATGCAACAACTCCGTGGAGTGCCATAGGCATTGCAACCCACTGATACTTCTTAATTCCACCATAATAATGTGTATCCAGAAGCACAAGCTCTGTATCCTCATACAACGGAACCTGCTTAATATCAAGTCTTGGAGAATCAATATGTGCACCAAGTATATTCATACCATCTTCCATCGGCTTCTTACCTATACAGAAAAGCACAAGTGCCTTTCCTTTATTAACTGCATACACCTTATCACCAGCTTTTAACTTCTGACCCTTCTTTATAATCTGAGCCAAATCCTTGTAACCTGCTTCCTTTGCAAGTTCAACACTTCTTTTCACACACTCTCTTTCAGTTTTACAATCAGAGATAAATCTTATATAATCCTCACCAAATTTAAAAACCTTTGCTTTTTCTGTTTTATTATATTTTGTCCAAGCATTCTTAGTTTCCATAATAAAAAACCTCCTATATATTTAATGTCAACTGCTCATCTTCATCACTGCCATCACCATCAATCGGCTTAGCGTGAACTTCCATCTCTGCTTCATCCTTAAACTGTTCAACCAATTCCTCCGTAATCACCGGTAACTCATCTATAGACTGCACGCCAAAACTTCTTAAAAACTCCTCTGTAGTTCCAAAAAGCATCGGTCTTCCAGGAGCATCAAGTCTTCCCAACTCCTTAGCAAGCCCATACTCTACAAGCTTATTAACCGCATGGTCACTGCTCACGCCACGAATTTTCTCAATCTCCATCTTCGTAATAGGTTGCTTATACGCAATAATCGAAAGCGTCTCCAAAAGCACATCCGTAAGAGCATACTTTCTCGGCTGACTTGCAACTTTTATAAGCTGTTCATAATATTCCGGCTTAGTACACATCTGAAAAGCATTCTCAAGCTCAATAATCTTAACGCCTCTGCTTCCCTCTTCATACTTATCCATCATATTATGTACAATCTTCCTTGTGGTATCCACATCATGCTCAATAGCTGCCGCAAGCTTATCAACCTCCACGGATTCACCCATAGTAAACAAAACTGCCTCTATTATCGCCTCTATTCTTTCCAACTCCATCTTATCAAAACCTTCCAATTCCATACTTATCTCCATCTGTCCTTATTCATCCTCTAAATCCTCTATAAGTTCAGGGTTCTTAATAACCGTAATATCAATATCAGCACAGGTCCCCTCCTGAGAAACCGTTACAAATCCGGTTTTAATCAGTTCCAGTATAACCAAAAATGCTACAATAATCGCTATCTTAGAAGTATTCCCCTCAAGCATTTCCCTAAAACTAAACTGACTGTGTGTCATGAGATACTCCTTAATCTCCACAAGCTTTTCAGACATACTTACTTCTTCTTTCTCAATCTTTCCAAACTTGCTTCTGATTGGGTCAACCTTTTCCTCTTTACGCTTTAAAACATCCTTAAATATAGCATTTAGCTTGGCAAGAGTAGTATCTCCCACCAATTCCTCCAGATTAACCGGAGGCTTGTACGCCTCCACCTCCGGCGGAACAGTTGAAGGCTTATAAAATGCTTTCTGGGCATCCACCTGCTTATCTTTAAGCTCATAGGCCATATATTTAAAAAGCTTATATTCAAGAAGCTTGGCAACAAGCTCAGCTCTTGGATCCTCCTCCTCACCTTCCTCATTAACCTCTTTAGGAAGTAACATTCTTGACTTAATATCAAGAAGAGTTGCTGCCATAACTAAAAACTCACTGACAACATTCAAATCTTCCTTATCCATCTGGTTAACATATTCCATATACTGCTCTGTAATCATAGCAATAGGAATATCATATATACTTACTTTATTCTTGTCTATCAAATGCAACAGCAAATCAAGAGGACCTTCAAATGCCTGCAATTTAACACTAATTCCCATAACAGTCTCCATTCATAATGGCATTCTGCTTTATAAACATATAAAGCCACATTATATTGTACCCAAAATGCATTAATTTGGCAAGAAAGATTATACTTTTTAAATCAGGGAATTATAAATATAAACCAACTATACAGAATTGGAGAATTCTATGAATAAATATATTAACTGTGCAAAATATGTTATAAAAACCATAACCTCTCATAACATTACAGGCTTTGCCGCTCAATCCTGCTTTTATATAACCCTTAGTGCAATACCATTTTTATTGGTTATTATTAATCTTACCGAATATATTCCCATCAGCCATACAGACATAATAAACATAATCCAAAGCATTGCCCCAACCCAGCTTGTACCTTTATTCACAGACACAATAACAGATATCCGTAACAATTCCAATATTACCTTAACATCTATAACCGCCTTAGCAACACTTTGGTCTGCAGGGCGGGGATTTACCGCAATAATCAACGGACTAAACACTATTTATGGAGTAAATACTCATATCAGTTGGATAAAGCTACGCATCAAATCCACCATATACACCGTGCTTTTCATAGTATTAATTACCATATCCCTGACAGCATTAGTATTTGGAAACAGCCTCTCCAAAATAATATCTATAATTTTTCCGGAGTTTGCCAATTTATATGCGAACCTGTTAGGTAAAAAAATAATACTTTTCCCTTTACTTTTTACTTTCCTGTTCACACTGATATACACATATATCCCCAACCGCAAAAGCTCCTTTATAAAAGAAATACCCGGTGCCGCACTAACGGCACTGGGCTGGTATCTGTTCTCCAACATATATTCTTTATACGCTGCACATTCTCCTAACTTTTCTTACATGTACCGCAGCCTTACTTCTCTTGTATTCGGCCAGTTATGGATATATTTCAGCGTTATAATCATACTGCTTGGGGCTGAATTTAATAATCTTATCTACTCAAGAAAAGATGTTCCCGGATAAAAGAACTGAAGCACCTCATCGTAAGTCATACCGTTTTTAACCATAGTTTTTACTGCATTCTGACTCATGCCGATTCCATGACCGTAACCTCCCCCCTTAATCTCAAAACCAACAACCTTACCACCTTCACAGACTTTTTTAAACATACAGAACGCACTTGGAAGATTATCCCATCTCCTCTCATCTTTCAAGGTTTTTAGAATAACATTTTCATTACCAAAAAGATTACGAACAACTGACTCACTGCTAATCTTAACTGTCGCTTTACTCCCCGTTACAACAAGTTCAACTACGGCCCCTCCGCTGGCTCTCTTAGTAACCATGATATCCTTTATATCTCCCACTGTATCAATTTCCTGGGACTTATATGCACCATCTTTTAATGTCAGCACCCTTTCAGGATATTGAGCATATTGAGCCGCTAACTTTATATTAAATCCCTTGCTGATTTCATCTACACTTTCGCTCATACTCCATCTGTACAGCGGAAAATCCCTGTCGTAATCAGTATCGTATGTATTGTTTATAAACTTTTCAAATACAGCCTCATCTGTCATATCAAGATTACGGGATTCACTTCCTATATCTCTGCTTACAAAATACGGATACTTCGTCACATCCGTACCCCACAGTCCCACATCACTGCCAACTCCGCAAGATGTAGAATAATAATAAGCCTGAACAATATTACCATTGTGTGAGAGCACAAGCCCATTAGTATCTGCAATAGCCTTATTAGAGGACTCATATTCAACAGTGTTATTATACACCAGATACTGCGTGCTATCATCCACATGAGCACCATACTGACTGTAATGTTTATTAGAAAGTTGCCTGTATACATAACTTCTTGCACACACTGCCTGAACCTTCAGGGCTTCTACGCCAAAACTTGCAGGCATCTCACTGGGAACAACTCTTTTAAGATATTCTTCAACATTAACATCATTAACAATAGTTATTCCATCCTCCGACACTGCTAATTCAATATGACCCTTATACGAAGGAGCGCCCTGACTTCTGTTCACATTAAGTATCTTTATTTCCCCGTCATCGGCCGGTTTTACGGTAATTCTCCCTTCTGCAAACATTTCACTGTCTTTACTGATTTCAAGCACTTCGCCGGCTCCATATCCATTAGTAACCTCTCCGACTTTAACCTCATATGGTTTATCCGATGTCACACTGACATTTTCATGAAAAATGCTTTTATATCCTGTATTTTTAATTAAAACCCTGACATTGTCAACTTCCAGACTCTTATTAATAACAGCACCGCACACCATACCATTAGCTACCACAAAATCCTGCAAGGAATAACCTAATATAATATTCTGATAATCTGACACCTTAAAATCGTCACTAATGTCATATATCATAAAATCTTCATCTAAATCCACCTTACCATACCCCTCAATTTCTATGTACTGTGATGTAGCTGACAATACCTTTCCGGATATAGTATCAGTCTTTATATCAACATTTTTAACCTGCCCTTTTACTATTTTAACGTCTGATAACACTTTAGAAACGTGCCTTTCAAGCCCTTCCACATCAAACTCTCTGTCAACACCATATATATTAGTGTATATTTTATTGTCCGTAGTGTACTTGACCCATATATTTTTATAAATCACCTCTTCAGCTGTCACTGAAACAACTGCAAGAATTTCATCCTTGCATACAATCATTGATACCTGCTTATCAATCTTATCGTCGAGAATAAGGCCTGTAAAACCATATATTCCTTTGGAAGTATACGCCTTCCACTCACCAAGTTCGCTAATATTAGACGGGGTTCCTGCCAGGGCTGCATCAATAGTTTTCACATCACTGCCATAAGGAAACATAGGAAGCATATTTATGTAAATATCAATAAGCTTATCCCTACTCACAACACCCCAAAACCACAGTTTGCTGTTAATCTTTTTATCAGTTATGCCTAATCCCTTGGCTATAGTCCTCATATCACTGTATGTAACTTTATCGTTTGCATCTTTTCCACTAAAATACCCCTTTTCATTACACAGTTTAATATAATTATCATACCAGTATCCGTCTATCTGAAGACTATCAAGATATTCTTTATCATAACTGGCATAGCAAATCATTTTAGAAACTTCCGCTACAGTCATTCCCCGATTAAACAAATCCGCCCTGACAATCAATACAACTGCCATAATAATTGTGACTACGACTCCTGCAATAACAAGATACTTTTTATTAAGTTTTTTCCATATATTTTTCAATTTACCAACCAGTTTATTTCTCATAAAACCTGTCCCTCTTTCAATATAAGAAATGTATATGTCCCAGAAAAAACAAATATGTTAAAAAATAAGGACGTGCGGTAACACCCACACGTCCTTCATAAATCCCAAAGTGCCGTTTCCTGCTTTTTCGACTCCTAGCCTAGCTAGGTGGGTAACCGCAAATGCATCGCTGCCTTCCACTGACAAAGGAGGCCTGACATTGATACAAAGATATAGGAATCCCAATCGAATAATGTAGGATCAAAATATGCAGGTTGGCGAACACCCCAGGAATATTAACTTGTAACAATTATTTATCTTGATGTCATTATACATCAAAACTTCTCATTACACAATATTTTATGTGAAATTTCCTAAAATATTCATCCAAAATCCAAGTTTTCGCCAACCATTTCTTTACATTTAATACAAATGCCACACAAAACGATACAATAACTTATTATACCATTTTAATTCTTTATAAGAAGATGTATGTATTATATCCGCAGCCGTAACAATATGCTTCATTTCTTCAATGCCTATATTACCTCTGCCAAAAGACAATTTTTCCATACCATACACTATATATTCAACCTTGGATTCACTAAAATACTCACACTGCTCTTTCATACTGCTTATGTAAGCTTCTCCCGACATCGTGTCAGTATGTTTAATTCTAAGAAATCTACTCAGCTTATCAACATATGCATATATATCAGATACCTGCTTTGCCGTTTCCTTTGCATCATACTCTTCATTAAACTTAAACAGACGCTTTTTTCTCAAAGCTGAAATATGTGAAGGTATATAAATAATAACCCCAATAATCAGTAACACAATCACAATATTAAGTACTATCTTCATCACTTCAAGAAAACTTCTCCATAAAAACATAAAGACAATACCCAAATCTACATAAGCATGATCCTCCATATATTCCTTTAAATTATCATACTGTTTTTCTTCATATTCAATCTCATCGTCATCATTTACCTGAACTGTCGGCAATTCCTCCTCTTCTTCAACAACATTTTCCTCATACACAACATCTTCTCCCTGTGTAGTGTTGTTATTAACATATCCCGGAGTGAATTCATAAGGAATCCAGCCATAACCATCCATATAAATTTCTACCCAAGCATGAGCACAATTATCATACACATCAACTGTATACTCTGTATACACATCCGTAGTTATGTATCCCTTACTTGTTCGTCTGCTCTCTTTTCTCAAAGCACTTCCGTCTGTTGAATTGACCACAAACCCTTCTACATACCTTGCCGGAATCCCTGCATTGCACAATATCAGTGTTGCTGCAGTGGCAAAATATGTACAATACCCGCGATTAGTTTCATTAACAAAATAATCAAAGAAATCTTTTCCTTGCGGAACAGCTCCCGGTTCCAATGTATACACATAATTTTCTGCAAAATACTCTTTTAAATTCTTTGCATATTCTAATTTTCCCCCGGCAGAATTGATTTCCACCGGCTGTGGCACCGGATATTTAGCATTCAGTATACTCTGCTTCACGTTTGAATCAACTTTTGTATATGCTTCATACACGAATTTCCTATATTCTTTTTCCCACAAAACATACTTTTGGAGGTTATCATTATCCCCTTTATAGCTGTCCAGATATTGTGCTATTGCATCATAATCACTTCCAATGTATATATATTGTGAAGCATTAATTCGTCCCGCTTCACAATTTCTAGGGTATCCGTCTTTCTCACTAAGGTTCCCCATGGCATACTCATTGCCATAAGGAGTATACCAATAACCTCTGTCAGCATCATTCTCATAACGCACATCATAATCTCTGTTTAACACAGAACTAAAATACTTATCTGTATTTCCAAATAACGATTCTGTTATATCAGCATCATTTTCTACCAGTCTCCACAATGCCGCCTGCTGATTATATACATTAATCATACTCCAACTTTTATCAAAGGCAAGTTTGTATTTATCATATAAAGAAGCATCTAACTTATCCCAGCTGTTATCTTTATATTTCCCGGCAAGATACGCCCTAAGATACACATCACCTGAATAACCGGTCTGTAATGTAAACAATTTCTTATCCGCAAACTCCAGCTTATCAACCATTCCAAGCTTTCCACCGCTTATTCCGCCTTCAGATTTATTTTCTATTTCTTTTTCCTCGGCATTCATATATTCCTGCAACTTGTAAAGCCAGTTTTTACTATTATGCTCTTTAGCCGGAAAGATTATAATCACAGCAACATACACAATTGCAACAGACAATAAAATTCCACATGTATAAACCGCACTATTCTTATTATACACACTTACACCAATAATAAAACAAAGCAACAATACCATAGAAAGTGATGAAGGCATACCACCAAACAGCATACATGGTACAAGTCCCGGTAAAACACAGAGCACCGACAGCCAGTTAACTTTTTTTACAAAAAACATAACCTGAAGCACAATAAGTATTGTGAATATGTATATCAGTAAAAAATCATAACCTATAAACTTTTCAAAGGTAACACCTATATCCATAGCATTTATAAGCCCGTACATTCCGTATACCAGAAATACATTGCTGACAATCCCCATAAAAGCTGCAATTCCTACAAGTACTGCAACTATATATACAAAAATTCTGTGTGATGCATATTTAAATAAAAAATAGCTTGTTGCCGAAACTGCAAAACAATACAAGAAATGTACTCCTGCCACTAACTTAATGTCAAAAGCCGACAAAAATACGTCCACAGCTCCCCATGAGCCCAGAAATACCAGCAATAACTCTGTGAGAATTTTTAGTTTTTTATTCTCTTTAGTCATACTCATAATACATCTCCCTGCTTCTTTTAGAACTGTGTATTAGCCAAGCCCCACCTTATATCATCTCTGTCTACCTCAAGTATCACATTGCGTACAAGATGTGTAACTTTACCGCAATCTTCTCCACTGCCAATATCATATATATATGCCTGTGTTTTAGTTTTATCTTCCAACTCAAACACTTCCTCATCACAATTATCAGTTACATAATACAACTTACAACTGTCCTTAATCTCACTTGCCAGATAATATTCAAGTGCTTTATTACCTTCATAAGATTCTTCCTGTATTATCAACAGAACCGCCTCAGTAAGCTCTTCGTGACTTAACACATCAATCACTCTCAACTCATCTGCCAAACTGCTATAAAAAGCAATACTAAATTCCTTTTCTTTAACACAGGCCAGATTTCCAATAGCATAAACCATTTCAAACACACCATTAAGATTATATCTTAGCTGTTCTGTTTCAAACTTATGTATCTCTAATAAAATACAATTATCCTTTGTTATAGGATGACTAAACTCTTTAACCAATAGTTCATCTTCCTTAGCACTCAGCTTCCAATGAACACGGTTTAGAGAATCTCCATCGGCAAAATTACGAACATCAAATATCTGCGAAGCATCTTCTCCCTTTCGCTTCTTAGAATATTCGTTAGAATCAACATTTTCATCCAAAGGATTGTAAAGTGCATAATAGTCCGGTTCATTAAGCACCGGCATTACCGTCACCTGACACCTCGCCTTATCTTTAAGCGTAAAGCGAAACAGTCTCAAAGGATCCATAATATAAGAGTCATCTGTCTTTACAGTAAGAACACCTATATATTTCATTCTCTGATTAACTCTTATGCACTCCTTTTCGCCGCCATCAACATTAATTATATGGCTGCTTGTCTCAAGTACATCATAATTATTATAAACACACCCGACCACAAGATTAATATCCGATGCAACAAAATGTGATTTATTACGAACAATCACATCATAGCCCATCTTTTCTCCACGAATAATCATCTTGTGAGAATTATCAATTTCTATATATAAATTATCCCTTATAAACAAAGCATAAAAAGCACTTATTACAGGCAACAGCGCCATTATAACAAGAACAACAAATATACTGTAGCCTGTAGTAAACATATATACCGCAAACAGTATAATCCATGCCAATACATATACAACCCGTCTCTTAACCATAGGCTCACCATTAATGCATCTTCAATGCCGGAACTTTTACTTTACCAATTATATCTTTAATAACTTCCGCCTCAGTAACTTTATTAACCTTAGAACGTGCATTAAGCACAATACGATGACTCATAGTCTCATTCAGAACCTCCTGTATATCTGCTGACACTACATAATCTCTGTTGTGCATAAACGCACAAGCCTTAGCAAGTCCTGCCACTGCAACACTGCCTCGCGGACTCACTCCCAAAGCTACCGCTTCGTGAACACGGGTCTGTTCTACAAGCTTGGCAATATATATACACATACTTTCTTCAATATAAACCTGCTTTACTGCTTCTCTGATTTCTACAAGTTCTTCCTTGCTTACAACTTCCTTTACCGTATCCATAAGGTTATAGCGTTTTCCCTGTATAACCTTAACCTCTGCCTCTAAAGAGGGATACCCCATACTAGTCTTTATCATAAATCTGTCCAGCTGTGATTCAGGCAGTTTCTGTGTTCCAATAGAACCTTCCGGATTCTGTGTTGCAATAACAATAAATGGTTGCGGAACCGGATATGTGACTCCATCCACCGTAATCTTTCCCTCTTCCATAACTTCAAGAAGTGCCGACTGCGTCTTTGGAGATGTTCTGTTTATCTCATCTGCCAGAAACAGATTACACATAACCGCTCCCGGTTTATATTCAAATTTACCGGTTTCTTTATTGTACATAGTAAAACCCGAAACATCTGATGGCATAACATCCGGTGTAAACTGAACTCTCTTCTGCTCAAGCCCCATAGCCTTAGCAAATGCATTTGCCATGGTTGTCTTACCTACTCCCGGTATATCATCTATAAGGATATGTCCGCTACCAATAATAGTCATAAGAACCTTATCAATAACTTCATCTTTACCAAATATAACCTTTTTAACTTCGTCCCTAATAGACTTAACCTGATTAACGTACATATCCAAGTTCTTCATAATTATCCTCCTTAAAGCAGTTGAATTAATTAGTCATCATTCATATTAATATCTTCAATATTCTCAGCTGACAGTTTTATTGCCTCTAACACATTACTCTCCGAAACACCCATACGTTCTGCCACTTCACTGACTGTAGGCTTTCTCTCCAACTCTTCTCTAAGTCTTTTAGCCCAGTCATTAACAAGATTAACCTTATTGAGCACCTTGTTACTTGTCTGATTGGATGCATTCTGCTCATCTAACAGCATACGGATACTGCCTTCAACTTCAGTCTTTACTTCCGCTTCAATTCCATTGAGTACATATATCAAATCCTCAGTGCCGCCTTCTTTAATCTTATCCTTCCACTCATAATTATTCAGGAAACGCTTCTCACTTATGTATCCCATCATAGCAAGATTACCTTCCTGAACCAGGTCACTTGAAAGCACTCCTCTTCTCCTAAAAGGCTCAATCCATGCCACAATCTTTTCAAGAAACGATTCTGACAACAATCTAAGAGACTCCTTATCATTATCCTCCACAATATTCATAAGCAAATAAGCTCTTGTTGTATCAGACAAAGACTCCATCTTTCCCAAGTCATCCATATAAATCGAAAGATACTTTTCATCAGCTTCGTAGTCGATAGTATCATCTATTGCATACATACTGACATCTGTCTGTTCGTCTGCTGATTCTGTATCTTCAGAATTCTCCAAAGCACCTGCTTCTTCCTTGGCATCATTAGCAACTGCCTCTTCCATCATAGCAAGAAATGTATTGTCAACATTAGTTTCGCCTTTAATCTTTATATTATTAGCCATAAGATAGCCATACACCAACTGGAACTTAGACTCATCAAGCTCAATACCTTTAAAATAACTTGTTACATCCTCCTTTGTAACAAAACCTCCATTAACTTTTGCATACTCTTTAAGCCCTGCAATAGCCTCCCTAAAAGCAGCCTGTGTTTCATTATTATTAGAACTCATTACGTATTCCTCCGTCTATAATCATATATAAAAGCGATTATATCACATCCAAGATAATAATACAAAACTAATCCACTATATGTCTTTCAGTTTCAATCACATTTTAGATAATTCTTTAGATATGAAGTACATTGACAAAATGCAATATTTTGCTTATAGTTATATTGTCTGTGAATCAGGTTGCAGATTTACAAAATATGAAAGTTGAGGTTTTAATTAATATGAGAATTGCATTAATTAATGAGAACAGTCAGGCTGCAAAGAATGACTTAGTTTACACTACACTTAAGAAGGTTGCTGAGCCACTTGGACACACAGTAGATAACTACGGTATGTATTCATCTGATGATGCTGCACAGCTTACATACGTTCAGAACGGTATTCTTGCTGCTATCCTTATTAACAGCGGTGCTGCTGATTTTGTAGTAACAGGTTGTGGTACAGGTGCAGGTGCTATGCTCGCACTTAACTCATTCCCTAACGTACTTTGCGGACTTGTTGTAGATCCTTCAGATGCTTATATGTTTATGCAGATTAACGATGGTAATGCTATTTCACTCCCATTTGCTAAGGGATTCGGTTGGGGCGCAGAGCTTAACCTTACTTATGTATTTGAGAAGCTTTTCGATGGTGAACCGGGCGGCGGTTATCCAAAGGAGAGAGTTGTTCCAGAGCAGAGAAATAAGAAAATTCTTGATGGCGTAAGAGCTGTATCTTTAAAGCAGGATTTAGTTGAAATCTTAAAGGAGCTTGATCAGGATCTCGTTAAGGGTGCTGTTGCAGGCGAGAAGTTCCAGGAGCTTTTCTTCGCTAACTGCAAGTGCGACAAGATTGCTGAGTATGTAAAGACTCTTTTAGCATAATCAAATTCACAATATAATCAGACAAAGGCGTATCAGTAGTTCCATAACTACTAATACGCCTTTTATATTATAAGCCCTGCCATTATCAGTCTTTTTCTTATCATTTTTCCAACTGTCACTGCCACAATCATCTTTAAGACATCCGGCAGAATAAAAGGTAAAACGCATATCATTAAAGCCTGTACCAATGTATTATCTGTAACCAGCACATACCATAAAACACCACATACATACAACACACAAGTTCCAAGGAACACCCCAAAACCTTCAATTGTCATACTCCGTCTGTCCTTGAACACTTTGAAGAACATACTGCTCACAATACTCATAGCAATGTAACCAATTATAAATCCACCTGTTATTCCTACCAACTGTCCAAAGCCTGCTGTATATCCTGAAAAAACCGGCACTCCCACTAACCCTATGCCAACATAAACCAAAACACTTACAATGCATTTTCTGGCATCAAACACACACAAATACACATACATAATAAATGTTGTGAAGGAAAACGGAACAACACCAACATTAATAACTATCGGTGCTATTATACATAAAACTGATGCCATTAAAGCTATTGTTACCAGTTCATGAGTTTTAGAGTTTCTATTCATGCTCCTCAACCTCAATATACTGAATCATCCCCGGTCCCAAAGCATCTGTAGGTCTGGCGATAAAACCATGCTTCTCATAAAACACTTCTCT
>JAFQIQ010000281.1 GCA_017397445.1 Lachnospira sp. | reverse complement strand
CATGAGGACATTTTTCATAGATAGCAAGCTGAATATCAGTAAAATTCACAACATTTAATTTAATAGGACCTGCATATCTGGCCACAAGTCTTGCAAGGTCAACAACCTTCTGCTTTGCCCTCTCGCTTGTATATGGAGGTGCATGAAAATATGTCGCTTCTATCTGAACGCCACGCTTCGCAATCATATATCCTGCAACAGGACTGTCAATACCACCTGAAAGCAGAAGCATAGCCTTACCTGCTGTACCAATCGGCATACCGCCCGGTCCCGGAATCTCCACCGAATATATATTAATAAGATTACGGACCTCTATCTGTAAAAGAACATCCGGCTTATGGACATCAACCTTCATTTCCGGATATGCATCAAGAAGTCTTCCTCCAATTTCCATATTGATTTCCATCGAATCCATAGGATAATTCTTTCTTGCTCTTCTTGCATTAACCTTAAATGTAAAGTTTTTATCCAGATACTGCATATCAATATACTTAATAACCTGCTCGGCCAAATCATCAAAACCATTATCCTCTATCTGAACTACCGGACAGATACCGATAATACCAAACACACACTTTAACGCATCAACAGTCTCATCGTAATCAAACTCAGACTTAGCAATTGCATATATACGACCATTTTCCTTAGTAACCTCAAACTCACCCTCAACATTTTTAAGAGCGAATCTAATCTGTCTTACCAAGGCATCCTCAAAGATATATCTATTCTTTCCCTTAACACCAATCTCACCATATTTAATCAAAAATGCTTTATACATATTTCCTCCATCAATGTCTTGTAAATTTTCTTAATACCGGCAAGAGCTCTCTTAGCACATCTACTGCATAATCCAGCTCTTCCACGGTTGTATTAAAACAGAAACTAAATCTTATAACAGAATCCAACAAACTGTTATCAAGACCTATTGCAACCAATGTTGAGCTCAATCCCGGCTTATTAGACGAACAGGCTGAACCAGACGATACATATACCCCCTTATCCTCCAAAGCATGTAACAAAACCTCCGAGCGCACTCCCTCGAAGCTTGCACTAACCACATGGGGAGCCGCTTCTCTGCCTTCATATCCATTAATTGTAACTCCGCCAAGCTCCTTCAGCTTTGCAACAAAGGTTTCTCTTAACCCATACATCTTCTCAATCTTACTTTCAAAGTCAGAATTATATATTAACTCAGCCGCTTTGGCAAGACCTGCAATACCGGGAACATTTTCCGTACCGGAACGCATAGCTTTCTGCTGTCCTCCACCAAGAATTAACGGTTTAATCTTTGTCTTATCCTTTATGTACAAAAATCCCGATCCCTTCGGTCCATGAATCTTATGTCCGCTTACAGACATAAGGTCTATGTTTAACTTCTTAGGATTAATTTTAAACTTACCATACCCCTGTATTGCATCCACATGATACACAACAGACTGATTAAACTCTTTTACAATCTTACCGATTTCCTCTATAGGCTGAACAGTACCAATCTCGTTGTTAACATACATAACAGACACAAGTATAGTTTCATTATCAAGAGCTTCCTTCAATGCCTCTAATGAAACCACACCTTTCTCATCAACAGGAAGGTATGTAACCCTATATCCCAATTCCTCAAGATATCTGAAAGGCTCTTTTACAGAGGAATGTTCTACACTTGACACTATCACATGATTACCGCTTCTCTTATTAGCAATTGCCGCACCTATAATTGCCATATTATTAGACTCCGTACCGCCTGATGTATAAAGAATCTCCTTCTCCTGACACTTCAATGTCTTAGCAATAATCTTAGTTGCTTCTTTAATATAATTCTCAGCCTCAACACCCTTCATATGTTTCGATGAAGGATTGCCATAATCCGACTGCATAGCCTTTACGACAATATCAACCACTTCATCTGCACATCTGGTAGTTGCCGCATTATCCAAATACGCTTCCATAAACACTTCTCCAATTTCTACTGCTCAAAATGATACATAAGAACTGACATTAACATCATCCCTGCTGTCTCCGTTCTAAGTATTCTCTTACCAAGAGTAATTACTTCCCAACCTGCTTCTTTAGCAAGTTCCAACTCATCCAAGTCAAAACCGCCTTCCGGCCCTATAAATATAGCCACACTTTTTCCAGGTACTAATGTTTCTATAATTCTTTTGGTCTTTTCCATTCCATCAGCACATTCATACGGAAGCAATTTCACATCCATATCCTTTGCCAACTCTAAAGCCTGCTTAAATGTCACGACATTGCAAACTTCAGGAATTATGCTTCTTTTACTCTGCTTAGCTGCACTTTCCGATATAGCAGTCCATCGTTTCACTTTGCTGTCAGCTTTCTTAGCATCCAGCTTAACAACTGAACGTTTCATAGCCACAGGAATTATACTGTGAACCCCCAGCTCCACCATTTTCTGGATAATAAGCTCCATCTTGTCACCCTTGGGAAGCCCCTGAAAAAGATACACATTGGAAGGCAACTCCTTCCCCTCCTCATCCACGCTATCGATATGCGCAATAATTCTTTCGTCGCTCATACTTTCAATATGACAGGTGTAATCCACATTATCTCCACTACTAATAAGCAGTTCATCGCCTTCCTTAAAGCGCAATACATTTTTAAGATGGTTGACATCCTGTCCCACAATCTCAATAAATGTGTCGTGAATATTTTCATGCTGTGCAAAAAAATGATACATAATAATTACCTACTACTTTCTTCTTGCAGTAACATTTACCCACTCACCATCGTGGTTAACTTCCACAATCTCAAGTTCAGGGTTGCTTTCAAAACACTTTACAACCTCTTCTTCCTTAGTATCAATAATACCTGATGTTATAAAATATGCACCATGCTTCATATGGTTAGTAATCACCTTTGAAAGAGGAATAAGTACATCCGCAAGGATATTCGCACATACAATATCGTAACACTCATATCCGCAAGTATCCTGCACTTCCTTATCATCTATAATATTACCCTCAATAACCTCTAAAAGCTCAGGACTAATATCGTTTTGCTCTGCATTTTCTTTAGATGCAATAATTGCATTAGGGTCCAGATCTGTTCCAAGCGCATGCTTTGCACCATATTTAAGTGCTACAACCGAAAGAATACCACTACCACAACCTACATCAAGGACTTCTTCTCCACCTTTAACATACTTCTGAAGCTCTTTAATAACCATTCTTGTAGTCTCATGCGAACCTGTTCCGAAGGCCGTACCCGGATCAATAGAGAGTACAGGGTGTCCTGCCATCTCCTCTGTTATAGGTTCCCAGGTTGGCTTAATATAAAGGTCGCCGATAGTAAATGTATGCCAGTAATTCTTCCAGTTATTAATCCAATCCTTATCCTCCGTCTGACTCTCCGTAATCTTACACGAACCAATATCACAGAAGTCCCTAAGCTCCTCCAATGCTTCCTGCACCTTGCCAAGCATTGTGTTATCATCTTCTTCCACATCAATGTAGAAGTTCACTCTTGCACTACCGTCATCCGGTGGCAAATCAGGAATAAAGTCAACAAACATAGTCTTAGCCTCTTCCTGTGTAAGCTGAACATTATCCTCTATCTCAATACCTTCCACACCTAGTTCCGCCAATGTGTAACTTATAAGATCAACTGCCTCAGTAGTTGTTTCTATCGAATATTTATTCCACTTCATGTTTTTCGTCCTTTCTTATGAATCTTTGTATTAATTGAGGTATGTACGCCCTAAAACAATTCGCTCAGTTGTTTCAGGGCTACATCCCCAATTCACTCCAACGTTTCCTAAGAAACGCCTCTCAAACATTTTACGCTTCTCGTAAGAATACTTCATATCCTTTAAATGTCTCGTAAAGGTCTGCTTTGCTGATTACTTCGTATGGAGCGTGCATGTTCTGCACTGCGACACCACTATCAATTACATTCATACCATAATTGGCAAGGATATAAGCGATAGTTCCGCCACCACCTACATCTACCTTACCAAGCTCTGATGTCTGATACGTAACATCATTATCATCCATAATCTTTCTAAGTGAACCCATAAACTCCGCAGAAGCATCATTAGAACCGCTCTTTCCTCTTGAACCTGTGTACTTCATAAACACCATACCTTTGCCAAAATATGAACTATTCTTCTTTTCGCTCACTGACGGATAGTTAGGGTCATATGCTGCAGTAACATCAGACGAAAGCATATTAGAATTCGCAAGTGCTCTTCTTAATTTAAGCTCTGAGTACTCACCTGTTCTATCCATAACCTCAGCAACCATATTCTCAAAGAACTTAGAATGCATCCCCGTAGCACCCACACTACCGATTTCTTCCTTATCAACGAGAATACACACACTGGTCTTTTCAGGAGCAACAGAATTAAGCTGTGCTATAAGTGATGGATACGCACACACCCTGTCATCATGTCCGTAGCCCATAATCATACTTCTGTCAATTCCATAGTCTCTCGCAGGACCTGCTGGAACTGCTGATATCTCAGCAGAAAGGAAATCTTCCTCCTCAATACCATATTTATCCTTTAATATAGCAAGAATGTGCTTTTTAACAGCTTCCTTCTCCTCCTTGCCATCCTT
>JAFQIQ010000280.1 GCA_017397445.1 Lachnospira sp. | reverse complement strand
TACATTGTTTGCAGAATCGGTAGGACGAACAGATTTTCCTACAGGAAGTATGAGTCAGCTTGTGAATAGTATTAAAACAAAGATTTTTACTTTGCCGGATGACACGAAAGTTTATCCGGGGCATGGTGAAGAAACTACAGTTGGTTATGAAAAACAAAACAATCCGTATTGCCAGTAAGGTGATTGCCTAAGGAAAGTGCAGGAGAGGGATTATGATATATATAGATATAGAGGACTTAGGGTTCTATGATGATGCAGTAGTACTTGTAAGGTCATTCTATCCGAGAACTGAGGTAGCAATTATGAGACCTGATGTGGTTCTTGAGAATGATGATTTGGTTATCAGTGTAGATATACCCGAAGTTGAAGGAAGAGAAAAGAAAGATATTCACGAAGATTTTAAAAGAGAGTTATACCTTAAGTTAAGCGAAGAAACAGGGATAGAGCTTCCTTGGGGGTATCTTACAGGAGTGCGTCCTAGTAAGATTGCTTATACAAGACTTGAGGAAAATGTTTCTGAAAAGGATATTCTTCATGAGTTTACTGATAAATATTTTGCAACACCTAAGAAGGCTGAACTTGCATTGAAGGTTGCAAAGACTGAAAAGCAGATATTGGAAGATCTGGATTATCGGAGCGGTTACAGTTTGTATATAGGAATTCCATTTTGTCCTACAACATGTTTGTACTGCTCATTTACATCGTATTCACAGGTTGCGTATGCATCTAAGATTGAACCATACGTTGAAGCACTTATTAAGGAAATGCATTACGTGTCGGAAGCTATGGCTGGTCAGAGACTTGATACGGTGTATTTTGGTGGCGGAACACCTACAACACTTAGTGCAGAGCAGCTGGACAGAGTACTTACGGAGCTTGAGACTTGTTTTGATATGGGCACTGTGAAGGAACTTACAGTGGAAGCCGGAAGACCTGACAGTATTACAATGGAGAAGCTTTTGGTGCTAAAAAAGCACAATGTGGACAGAATATCTATTAATCCACAGACTATGAATGATGCAACTCTGGCTGTTATAGGAAGAAGACATAGTGTAGCGCAGGTGATACAAGCCTTTGAGATGGCAAGAGAAGCCGGGTTTGATAATATTAATATGGACATTATCTTAGGTCTGCCGGGAGAATCTATTGAAGAAGTTCGCAGAACTCTTGAAAAGATTAAGGAATTGGGACCTGAAAGTTTAACAGTACATTCACTGGCTATTAAGAGGGCTGCTGCACTTAACATATGGCGTGATAAGTACGCTGATATGCAGATTGAGAACTCCGATGAGATTGTGCAGTTGGCGGCAGATTACGCCAAAGAGATGGGGCATGAGCCGTATTATATGTATCGTCAGAAGAATATGGCCGGCAATCTTGAAAATGTTGGTTATTCAGTGCCGGGTAAGGAATGTATATATAATATTCTTATCATGGAAGAGAAACAGACAATTATTGCTATTGGTGCAGGCGCTTCATCCAAGGTTGTTTTCTACAATATGATAACAGGTAAGCAGGGCAGAATTGAACGTATCGAGAATGTAAAAGATGTTACGAATTATATTGAGAGAATTGATGAAATGATTGTTCGCAAAGAAACATTTTTTGCTAATAACTCTGATGATTCCTTTGACAACATGATTAATGATTTCAAGAGTGGTATATCACATGGAATTATTGTTGCAAATCTAGCTTATCGGTTGGCAAAGAGACTTGGGTTAAGTGAAGAAGATGCGTATGAGATTAAGCTTGCAGGATTGGTACATGATGTTGGAAAGCTTAAGTTGTCACAGTATTTGTATGGTCGTAATTCCAGTGGATTGTCTATTGAAGAGATGAAATACATGCGAATGCATTCTAAGATGGGGTATGATTATCTGAAAGAATGTGATTTTTCGGATTGTGTGTTACAGGCGGTGCTTTCACATCATGAATGTTTCGATGGAAGCGGTTATCCTGATAATCTTGAGGCAGAGGATATTCCTTTAAGTGCAAGAATTATAAGAGTTGTAGATTCTTTTGCTGCATTTATATCGGACAGACCTTATAGAAAGGCTTTCGATTATGAGACGGCAGTGGAGATTATGATAGAAGAGAATAAGAATTTTGATATTAGGGTATTTATTGAGTTCCAGAGAATGATTCACGAGCCTGAAACGATAGAACTTATTAAATCAAGTAATATAAGTCTTGATGATTTGGATATTCGTGATATACTAAGTAATTGATGCAATGTTTTATTATTAGGAGGATTTAACAATGGCTGAATCTATGGTAGGTTTGAAGAGAACCCACAGATGTACAGAGGTTTCCGTAGCTAATGTAGGCGAGGAAGTAACAGTTATGGGATGGGTGCAGACAAGAAGAAATCTTGGTGCATTGATATTTGTTGATTTGAGAGACAGAAGCGGTATTTTACAGCTTGTGTTTGATGAGAATATTATTGGAAAGGAAGGCTTTGATAAGGCGTACACACTTCGTAATGAGTTTGTTATTGCAGTTACAGGTAAGATTGAGAAGCGTTCAGGTGCAGTTAATGCTAACTTGAAGACAGGAGAAATCGAGGTTATTGCTACAGATCTTAGAATTTTGTCTGAGTCTGAAACACCTCCATTTCCTATTGAATCTGATATTAATACTAAGGAAGAGCTTCGTCTTAAGCACAGATGCTTAGACCTTAGAAGACCTGATATTCAGTCTTGTATTATTATGAGAAGTCAGGTGGCAACACTTACAAGAGCGTTCCTTGCTAATGAAGGATTCCTTGAGATTGAGACACCTATGCTTACAAAGAGTACACCGGAAGGAGCAAGAGATTATCTTGTGCCTAGCCGTGTTCATCCGGGTAAATTCTATGCACTTCCACAGTCACCACAGCTCTTTAAGCAGATGCTTATGTGTTCGGGATATGACCGTTATATGCAGATAGCAAGATGCTTCCGTGATGAGGATTTGCGTGCTGACAGACAGCCTGAGTTTACACAGATTGATATGGAGTTATCATTTGTTGATGTAGATGATGTTATTGATGTTAACGAAAGATTGCTTGCACATTTGTTCAAGGAAATTCTTAATGTGGATGTACAGCTTCCAATTCAGCGTATGACATGGCAGGAGGCTATGGACAGATTTGGTTCGGACAAGCCGGATCTCCGTTTTGGTATGGAGTTAAAGAATCTTACTGAAATCGTAAGAAATTGCGGCTTTGGTGTGTTTACAGGTGCTATTGAGGCTGGCGGTTCGGTTCGTGGTATCAATGTAAAGGGACAGGGCGAGATGCCTCGTAAGAAGATTGATGCACTTGTTGACTTTGCAAAGGGATACGGTGCAAAGGGTCTTGCTTATATTGCAATCCAGAATGATGGTACAGTTAAGTCATCATTTGCTAAGTTTATGACAGAGGAAGAGATGAGTGCCATTATCAAGGCTCTTGATGGTGAGAATGGTGACCTTCTTCTCTTTGCTGCTGACAGAAACAAGATTGTATGGAATGTGCTTGGTGCATTGAGAGTTGAGATGGCGGAACAGCTTGGCCTTCTTGATAAGAGTGAATATAAGTTCCTTTGGGTAACAGAGTTTCCACAGTTTGAGTGGTCTGATGAGGAAGAAAGATTCGTTGCTATGCACCATCCATTCACTATGCCTATGGATGAGGATATTGACAAGCTTGAAAGTGATCCGGGTGCGGTTAGAGCAAAGGCTTACGATATCGTACTTAACGGTACTGAAATCGGTGGCGGTAGCGTGAGAATTCATCAGGGAGATATTCAGTCTCGTATGTTTAATGCACTTGGTCTTACAGATGAGGTCGCTAACGAGAAGTTTGGATTCCTTTTGGATGCATATAAGTATGGTGTTCCACCACACGCAGGTCTTGCATATGGTCTTGACAGACTCGTTATGCTTATGGCTAAGAAGGATAGTATCCGTGATGTTATTGCATTCCCTAAGGTTAAGGATGCAAGCTGCCTTCTTACTAACGCACCTGATGTTGTAGATGCGAAGCAGTTGACAGAGCTTTCTATTGCAACTGTAGAGGCAGAATAATAAATATTGTGATAAGATCCCTGATTTGTATCCTTAAAGGTTGCAAGTCGGGGATTTTGTGTATAAAAATGTATTTTATATCAAGTTTTTACAACCAAGTTGCATTTTTTTACGTATGGAATTATGAAGGATAATTATGATTGGGGGTGTACCATGAAGAATCTGGTAAGCATTTGCACTATTATATTTATGATTGTTGGTTTCTTAGGATGCGGGAATATGGAGATGAGCACGGAGAGTGATGATCAGGTAGAAACACGTATAATAGGGGAATCTAATGTTATATTTGACAAGCCGGTATATAGTAAAGATGGAGTGGATGATGTATGGCCGGATATAAAAGCATATTATGAAGCGCAAAATAGTAGTGCCGGATATAGTTCGGACGGTTATCATAATTATTGGTATAGTACTATTTATAATGTTACATCTAAGGCGGTAGAGGAAACTACGGGGGTGCGCTTATTTGATTCCAGCGAGAATTTGTTTGTTGAGAATAATGGTAAAATCAGTGCCATACCTGGCGGATTTATTAATGCAATACCTTGGGATTATGATAAGGATGGTAACATGGATTTGTTGATTGCCTCCTATTCAGGGTCTGGGTTTTTGTTCCTTGAACTTTGGGTGTTTAATACAAAAACGAATACCAGTGAGAGTGTGTATTTTGAGCGTTCCAGCGATCGTATGCTTTATGCTGTTACATCGGAAGCTCCGGAAGATGAAAATAATGCTTCAAGATGTTATGTACACGTGGTTAATATGCAATATGAGATTGAGGAGATAGATTTTGACTCAGGTGTTATTGATAAAGCTGATATTGGTAAAATGACTGATATTGAAGATAAGGGACTGGTAGGTTACATAGAGTACAAGGGTGGAAAATTTGTGTTTGAGGATTATCCGTGGGATTAAAGGGAGGAGATGTGCATATGAAGAAGTTTGTAAGTTTATTTGTAATTATGATTATTATGGCAGGTTTCTGCGGCTGTAACAATAGCTACAACAAGGAAGAACAGTTTGTTAATGAAACTGAAGAAAGCTACAAGAATCCTTTGTTTGTAGAGTTGGGAGATATATCAGACAGAAAAGAGGATATAAAAGAATTGCCGCATAGCAAGGAATATGTAAAAGAATTTTGTGATATGGCAGGAAAATTGGAAGGTAGTGAGGTACTTTCCGGTATTACATTGAAGGAGGAAAATTGTTATAACGTTACACCTCCCTTAGTGTCAGAGAAGATGGATGTGAAGATATTTAAAGATATGTATTCTTTTTCCTCTTTTATATTGATTGATGGTGCGGTTTATAATCTTTGTATGTCCCACGGCGGATATGGCTTTACAAGTGCAGTTCCTTATGATTACGATAATGATGGTAATTTGGATTTGTTAGTTACAGCTTCTTGGGGGTCAGGGATGCATCGTACAGAGATTTCATATTTTAATATAGTAACTAAGGAATCGAAGAGGATTCATTCGGAATTTAATTATGAAGTGATTATTGAAGAAAATTCACAGGGACATGAGGGAAGATTCGATATAAGGCAGATTCGTTTTGTTTTGGATATGATGGAAAGTACTTATGGACCGTATGTTGAAGATGAAAAGTTTGGTTATGTCGAGGTTCAGGATGGTGTGCCGGTGTATTTTCCTTATGATGATAAGGCAAGTAAATAAAATCAATACATTTTTCCTTAAATACTTGACTTCTCTAACAATAAAGTCTATTATATTATACAGTACTTTAGAATGCTAAAGGATATACGAATATCGGAGGTTTAACATGTATTCATTTGATGAAGTTATGAATTTTGACCCTGAAGTAGCAAAGGCTATGGATGATGAGCTCACAAGACAGAGAACTCATATCGAGCTTATTGCTTCAGAGAATCTTGTAAGTAAGGCAGTTATGGCTGCTATGGGTAGTCCGCTCACTAATAAGTATGCAGAGGGATATCCGGGAAAGAGATATTATGGTGGTTGCGAGTATGTTGACGTTGTAGAGACACTTGCTATCGAGAGAGCTAAGAAGCTTTTCAATTGTGAGTATGCTAACGTACAGCCACATTCAGGTGCACAGGCTAACCTTGCTGCATTCTTTGCTATGGTAGAGCCGGGCGATACAGTTATGGGTATGAGCCTTGACTGTGGTGGTCACCTTTCACACGGTTCACCTGTTAACATTTCAGGTAAGTATTTTAATATCGTTCCTTACGGTGTAACAGAGGACGGTTTCATTGATTATGAAGATGTTTTGAGAATTGCTAAGGAGTGCAAGCCAAAGTTAATCGTTGCAGGTGCTAGTGCATATGCGAGAACAATTGACTTTAAGAAGTTCAGAGAAATCTGTGATGAGGTTGGCGCATACCTTATGGTAGATATTGCTCATATCGCTGGTCTTGTTGCCGGTGGTCAGCATCCAAGTCCAATGCCTTATGCAGATGTTGTTACAACAACAACACATAAGACACTTCGTGGACCAAGAGGTGGTATGATCTTAAGTTCAGCAGAGGCTGCTGAGAAGTTTAAGTTCAACAAGTGTGTATTCCCTGGTATTCAGGGCGGTCCTTTGATGCATGTTATCGCAGCTAAGGCTGTATGTTTCAAGGAGGCACTTGATCCAAGCTTCAAGACATATGCTGAGAACGTTGTAAAGAACGCTGATGCACTTTGCAAGGGTCTTATGAACAGAGGATTTGATATCGTATCAGGTGGTACAGATAATCACCTTATGCTTGTTAACCTTATCAGCAAAGGTGTTACAGGTAAGGAAGTTGAGAAGCTTCTTGATGCTGCTAATATCACATGTAACAAGAACACAATTCCTAACGATCCTGCATCTCCATTTGTAACAAGCGGTATCAGACTTGGTACAGCTGCTGTTACAACAAGAGGATTCAACACAGCTGATATGGATGTTGTTGCAGAGGCTATTTCTCTCCTTGTTGATGATGTTGAGAAGAATCAGGCTCAGGCTATGGAACTTGTTAAGAGTCTTACAGACAAGTATCCGCTTTACTAATTAGTAATTAATATAGTGTACATAACCACACGGCAGTCAAACGACTGTTGTGTGGTTTTTTTTTGTTGAAAAAATAATAATATTTAGCTTGACATATTATACGGTGTATAGTATATATAATGTTAAAGAGAATATTATACAGCGTATAATATTATAAAGAAAGGAGTGAGTACATGGTATATCAATTGAGTGCAGGTATGCTGGATGCTTGTGTGTTGTCGGTGTTGGAGAAAGAAGATGCCTATGGGTATATTCTTACTCAGAATATTAAGAATGTTGTGGATATTTCAGAATCTTCGCTATATCCTATACTTAGGCGATTGCAGTCTGATGGTTGTCTGATAACATATGATCAGCCATTTGCCGGTAGGAATAGAAGATATTACAGAATTACGGAGCTTGGAACCAAAAGGCTTGATTATCTCAGAAAAGGTTGGGATGAATATAAGACCTGTATTGATAAAGTAATCTATTAAAAACAGATTTATATGGAGGAAAATTTCATGACGAAGGAAAGTTATTTGAAGATATTAAGAGCTAATCTGAATAATGTTCCGCCTTATGAGGCTGATAATATTATGCAGTATTACATTGAATATTTTGAGGAGGCGGGGCCGGCAAATGTTGATAAGGTTATTGCAGAGTTAGGCAATCCAAAGCAGTTGGCACAGAGAGTAACTGCTGATTATGTTATTCGTGATATTGAAAGTGGTAACGGGAACAGAACTGTAAAGCAGAAAGCAACTAATACATGGTTACTGGTTCTTGGAATTATTAGTTCACCTATAATTGCATTAGTGGCGTTTGTTGTAGCAATTGTGGTGCTGGCATTAATAGTTTCATTCTTTGCTGTAGCGGTTGCTTTTGTAGTGGTGGCAGCGGTCACCTTTTTTGCGGGAGTTTTCACACTTTTCAGCAGTACAGGTTTTGGACTGTTGCTTATAGGCCTGTCGTTGGTATTTATTGCATTGACTATATTTATGGTTCTCGCAGCTGTGGGAATTATTAAGTTAGTTGAATTGCTTATTATGTTTTTTGCAAAGAGAAAGATAAAGAAGTAAGGAGAACAGATTATGAAGAAGAGAAATGTTGCTATATGGATTATTGTTGCAGTTGTTTTACTGGTGCTTGGTGGTGTGCTTCTGGGGGTAGGGGCCATTATCGGAGGTCCTGAAGCGTTTAAGTCCAAATTCGTTAATATCAATGTTAAGAAGGAGCTATCTGAGGGCAGTTTGGGTGAGTTTGAAGGTGTGGATACAATTAAAGTTGAAGCGAAAAATATAGCTGTGAAGCTTGTTGAAACTGATGGAAGTAAATATAAGGCAGAATATGTGGTTTCTGATGAAGATGAAATTCCGGAAGTTACATATGACAATGGAATTTTAAAAATAAAGCAGCCTGAGAAGAAGCATTCCTTTATTAATCTTGATTTAAGCGGTTTCTTTAATATGACACAGCAGGTTCTTACTGTATATGTGCCAAAGAATTCAGAACTTGCTAAGATAGATGTTACTACAAGTAATGGTGCTATTAATATAGACAGCGGTTTGGAAGTAGACGTAATAAAGTGCGACACTAACAATGGTGCTGTTAATCTTAAGGGGGTTACATGTAAGGAATCTACGGACGTTAAAACTTCTAACGGTTCAGTAAAATGTGACGGAATATTTAACAAAGATACACAGATTAAAACTTCTAACGGACGAGTTGAACTTAAGGGTGAGTATAGTGGCGATATTGAGGTTAAGACTTCTAATGGCAGTGTTGATGCCAACATAGATGGTGATGAGTCAGATTACAATATTACTCTGGATACTAGCAATGGCAGCATTCGTGTCGGCGGAGATAAGAAAAGTGATAATTATGAGAAGGACAACAATGCAGAGAATGAATTGAAATTAAAAACAAGTAATGGCAGTATTGAATTGGACTTTGAATAGTATGAGTGAGGACTTTTTCGGAATCGGATATGGATTTTGAAAAGGTCCTTTTTTAATATTTGAAAAATGTTTTGAAATTCAAAATAGTTCTTGACATGACACACAAGATGTAGTATAACATTATTGTTTGATTATCAAAACATATGATTATCAAAGTATATTTCCGTGGTTGCATCGGATATTATGTAGCAATTAATGCCGCCACTCAAAATCTTGGCGGAATATAAAATAAGGATTAAGAGAAAATATGAAAACAAAGATAGTAGGTACCGGTAGCAGTGCTCCGCAAAATGTTGTGACTAATGATGATTTAGCGAAGATAGTTGATACAAGTGATGAGTGGATATACTCAAGAACAGGTATTAAGCAAAGAAGGATTGCTACGGATGAGAATGCAGGAACTTTAGCAACAGATGCAGCAAAAAGGGCTTTAGAAAATGCTAAGGTTGATGCACAGGATATTGAACTTATAATTGTAGCAACTACAAGTCCTGATTACACATTTCCTAATACAGCCAGTGTTGTACAAAGCAATATTGGCGCTGTGGGAGCTATGTGTGTGGATATTAGTGCAGCCTGCACGGGATTTATATATGGTCTTAGTATGGCGGAGGCATATATACAGTCAGGACAGTTCAAAAAGGCGCTTATTATAGGTGCGGAGTATATGTCTTCCATAGTAAATTGGAAAGATAGAAGTACGTGTGTACTTTTTGGTGATGGCGCAGGTGCAGTAGTGTTAGCCGCTGTGGAAGATGAGACGGAAGGGTTTAGAGCAGTATCATGCCTTCACTCAGACGGAAGTAAAGGGCACGTTCTTACATATGGCGACCGTGCAAAATTAAGTAAAAATGAACAGGATTTCCTGTATATGGATGGTCAGGAAGTGTTCAAGTTTGCAGTTAAGAAAGTGCCGGAGTCAATTACAGAGGTTCTTGAAAAGGCAGATATGAAGCTTGATGATGTGAAGTATTTTATACTCCATCAAGCTAATATTAGAATTATTGAGGCAGTTGCTAAGCGATTGGGGCAGGAGATGGAAAAGTTCCCAACTAATGTGGCAAATTACGGCAATACTTCAGCAGCCAGCATTCCGATTCTTCTTGATGAGTTGAATCGTAACAATATATTAAAACGAGGCGATAAAATCATCTTATCGGGTTTTGGAGCGGGATTAAGCTGGGGAAGCACATTGCTTGAGTGGTGATGTTAACTACGACACAAAGTGTCTAGGATAGTGGCTAAGGTCACATAATTATTATTTTTATAAAAGGAGATTTTTAAAATGTTTGAGAAGTTACAGGAGATTATTTCAGGACAGTTGAACGTAGACGCAGAGAGCGTAAAGCCGGAGTCTAATTTCAAGGAGGATTTGAACGCAGATTCACTTGATTTATTTGAGCTTATCATGTCTTTAGAGGATGAGTATGGCGTAGAGATTCCAGCAGAGGATCTTGAGAAGATGGCAACAGTTCAGGATGTAATGGACTACCTTTCAGCTAAGGGAATTGAGTAATTATAGGTTGTTGATTGATAATGTATATGTTGTAAGAGAGGACATCAAGTGATGGAAACAAGGATTACTAAATTACTCGGCATCGAGTATCCAATTATTCAGGGTGGTATGGCTTGGGTAGCTAATGCCAACCTTTCAGCCAATGTTTCAAAGGCTGGCGGTATCGGCTTTATCGGTGCTGCTAATGCTCCGGGTGAGTGGGTTAGAAGCGAGATTAGAAAGGCTAGAGAGATAACAGATAAGCCAATCGGTGTTAATATTATGCTTCTTAGTCAGTATGTTGATGAAGTTGTTCAGGTTGTTGTTGAAGAGAAGGTTGCTGCCGTTACAACAGGTGCAGGTAATCCTGCTAAGTATATGCAGCAGTGGAAGGATGCAGGTATCAAGGTTATTCCTGTAGTTGCTTCAGTAGCACTTGCAAAGATGATGCAGAGAGCCGGAGCTGATGCAGTTGTTGCAGAGGGAATGGAGTCAGGTGGTCACATTGGTGACTCGACTACAATGGCACTTTTGCCACAGGTTGTTGATGCAGTAGATATTCCTGTTATTGCGGCAGGTGGTATCGGTGATGGTAGAGGAATGGCTGCAGCACTTATGATGGGGGCTGAGGCGGTTCAGATAGGTACACGTTTTATTGTTGCCAGCGAGTCTACAGTAAGTCAGGCTTATAAGGATAGAGTTATTGCTGCTAAGGATATTGATTCAGTTGTTACAGGAAGAAGTACAGGACACCCTGTTCGTTCTTTAAGAAACGAAATGACAAGGCAGTATCTTGAGATGGAAAAGAATGGCGTGCCATTCGAAGAGTTAGAGCTTCTTACACTGGGGGCTTTAAGAAAGGCAGTAGTAGAAGGCGACGTAAAGATGGGTACAGTTATGGCAGGTCAGATTGCCGGTCTTATTAAGAAGGAGCAGACTTGCGAAGAAATAGTTAAAGAGCTTATGAGCGAGGCTAGGCAGGTAATTGAAGACCGTTACGCAAAGTTTGTGGGCTAATAATATTTTGTAAAAGTGCCTATGCAAGACGCATTATACCATATGTTTTACAGACACGCTTGCGCTTGGACCTAAACGCAGCGGTACTAAACTCACAAAGTTAAACAGGGTTTAACTTATGTTCGTTAAGTGCCGGCGTTTAGCTACAGTCTGTAAAATATATGGTATACGTGTCAGTAATAAAACAATTATATGAAATTCTAATCAACCTTCTACAAGCGCGTAGGGGGGATGATAAAGTGTGTAAGTTTTAATTCAGAAAGAGGAATGTTGATTTTATGGGCAAGACAGCGTTTATGTTCCCGGGACAGGGAGCACAGGTTACAGGAATGGGTAAAGCATTTTATGATACATATGCGTGTAGTAAGGAATGCTTTGATAAAGCTTCAGAGGTGGTAGGATTTAGTCTTACAGACCTTATATTTAATGAGGATGAGCGTTTGAACAAAACTGAGTATACTCAGATTGCATTGTATGTAACACAGATGGCAATGCTTGCGGCTGTGAAGGAAAAGGGTTACACATCAGATGTGAATATTGGTTTGTCACTTGGTGAGTACAGTGCAGTAACAGCCAGTGGAGCGTTAAGTTTTACGGATGGATGTGGTCTTGTTCGTAAGAGAGGTATATATATGGAACAGGCAGTGCCACAGGGCATCGGAGCTATGGCGGCAGTGCTTGGTATGACAGCGGGACAGGTAGAAAATGTAGTTGCAGAGTGTAACAGCGATCAGTTGTGTGTTGCTAACTATAATTGTCCCGGACAGGTAGTTATTTCAGGAGAAAAGAATGAAGTCTTAAAGGCGATGGATGCTCTTAAGGCAGCTGGTGCGAAGAGGGTTGTTGAGCTTAACTGTAGTGGTCCTTTCCACTCACCTATGCTTGTAAAGGCAGGGGAGCAGTTAGGAGAAGCTCTTGAGGCAGTTGAGTTTAATAAGTTAAATGCACCATATGTTGCTAACCTTACAGCAGAGTATGTAAATGATGAAGCATCTATTAAAGAGTTGCTTACAAAGCAGGTTTACTCATCAGTAAGATTTGAGCAGTCAGTAAGAATGCTTATTGAAGACGGAGTTGATACATTTATAGAGATAGGGCCTGGCAAGACACTTACAGGTTTTGTTAAGAAGATTGCTAAGGATATGGGTGTGGAAGACATTACGCTTAAAAATATCGAAAAGCCGGAGGATATGGAATAATGGGCAAGTTAGATGGAAAAGTGGCACTTGTAACAGGTGCCGGAAGAGGAATCGGTGCCGAGATAGCAGTTCAGTTTGCGTCAGAGGGAGCAACAGTAGTAGTTAACTATAGCGGTAATGATGCAGCGGCAGCAGCCACAGTAGAAAGAATTACACAGGCAGGCGGTAGTGCTGAAAGCTATAAGTGTAATGTAGCAGATTTCGAGGCAACATCAACTATGATTAATTATGTAGTTGAAAAGTATGGTAAGCTTGATTTGCTTGTAAACAACGCAGGTATTACAAGAGACGGTTTGCTTATGCGTATGTCAGAGAATGATTTTGACAGCGTTATAGATGTTAATCTTAAGGGTACATTTAACACAATTAAAAATGTTTCAAGGCAGATGCTTAAGCAGAAGTCGGGAAAGATTATTAACATGACATCAATAGTTGGCCTTCATGGTAATGCAGGTCAGGTTAACTATGCAGCATCTAAGGCTGGTGTTATCGGTATAACAAAATCTGCGGCAAAGGAACTTGCTTCAAGAGGTATTACGGTAAATGCTATTGCTCCGGGATACATCGATACAGATATGACAAGTGTTCTTTCGGATAATGTTAAGGAAACTATTATTGGAACCATTCCACTAGGAAGAATGGGACATGTG
>JAFQIQ010000279.1 GCA_017397445.1 Lachnospira sp. | reverse complement strand
TCCATACACCGGATACTGTGCAACATACCCCACCTTATCCTCTCTTGACATAGCACCTGCTATAAGTCCTGTAAGGAACTTCGCCTCATACATTCTGGCATAATAAGTTCTTATATACTTATGCGACGCATTAAGAGAACAGTTAAGTATCTTGATCTCCGGATGCTTAATTGCCATCTTAACGCTAGCAATAATCATAGTTGGTGCAGTCACAAATATCAGATCTGCCTTCTCATCAATCATCTTCTTGATAGCTTCCTCATCATCAACCTCAGCTTTAACATTCTCAATACTCATAGTCTGTATCTGCTGACCAAATGTGTCCTCGATGTACTTTCTTCCTAACTCATGTGCATAACACCATTCTGAATCCTGCGGAGTATTCTCATATATAAATCCGACTTTAAGTTTCTTAACGCCCGGCTTTGGAAGCAAATAGCTTAATATATTCTTCTTTGGCTCATTAGCAGGATCCATCATAAGTTCTACTTCACTGTTATCATCCAAAAGTTCAAACTCCTGCCATGTCTTGGCAACGCTCTTATCCATCTCGTGTGGTCCCATATTTCTAACACATTCATAGCTGTGAATATGTATAAATCTAAGGAACGCATCACCAATAGGATAATCAAACTTCTGACCACCTCTTGCCACAAATGCATTTCTAAAATTAAGATATGCAGATGTCAAATCTTTAAGGTCATCTTCAGGCATAAGTTTATCTTTCTCAATCCCAACAAGTTTCATAAGGCTTGGGAAGCTTCCCACCTTACTGAAGTATATATCATTAAGTCTGGTACACTTATGAAATTCCATAAACTCATAATATATCTTGACTTCCGGTTTATCACTCTTCTTTGGAACCTTTCTTATAACCTCTGCCGCAACCGTCACTGCATTAAAGTACTTAAGTACACTTACTCGCTTATTTCCCTCCTGAACATAAAACTTGTTCATATACTCATATACCTTAATCGGGTCTCTTATTCCTTCATTCACTTGACTGTCGCTAAGGCTTGCCCACTTAGCCGCAAACTCAGTTCCCCAGTCGAATATAGGCATAAAATTACTGGCAAATGCATTAGTTCTTGCAGCATTACATGTTCCCACAACTCTTCTTAAAGGAATCTGGTCTATACCCAGACTCACTTCCTGCTCTATATCCTTTTCATCTACAATACTTTCCAGCACCGGCAAATACGGGTAAACACCTTTATTAATATTGGCATTATATGCCCTCTTTCCCATCTTCATGGCACTCATATAGTCTTGTACCGACATTATTACATCCTCCAACTTATCAAATATTCAGTATTATCTTATCACATTTTACAATATTATTAAAGCATTATGTTAATCCATAAACTGTCCGTGCTGATTAAGCCATCTGGCATTTTCCTGCTTTGTTCCCGTAAAATATGTACCATTCAGGTATATCCGCCCGCTACGGTCATCATATGAAACAACCATATATCTTGGCTCTCCATTCTCCGATACCAGTTCATATACTAAATCATTCATATTCTCCTTATCAGCATTAGGCTCTCCCAAAAGTTTCTTCAATTCTGACAGGTTTTCCGCCTTTCTTACAGCCTCCAACGCTTGTGCTTCAGTTATAGTTCTTTCTATAGGATAAAACTTATACGGATATCCCCATACAAGTCTTGTTTCAAAATCCCCCAAAACATTGACCCGAGCCATAATATACTCATCTTCCGGATAACCTTCAAAAGAATCATCATCTTCCAGAACCTCTGCTTTTTCCGAATTGAGATGAAAATATTTCAATCCAATCTTACTCGCATCATAATCATTCTCATAACACGCCCCAAAGGACACATAATACCTTTCCTCCCCCTTATACACCATACAGCTCACCGACGTAGTTTCAACCGACATTCCATGGTCTGACGAACCTCCGGAACCTGATGTTCCCGTTCCCGGCTCCCAATATAAACCTTTTGGATAATCTTTCAAAAAGACTTCTATCTGCTCTTCTAACTCTGGTTTACTGCGCATCTCCTCAGAATACAATGCCATAACAGCAGCCTTATCTCCTGCTTCCGCCGCAGCCAAAAGTTCTGTCATAATATCTTCTTTTACCGTTTCAGAAGTAACCCACTCATTCTTCCACTTGTCTATACAATTATTATAATTCTTTCTTTCCATCTCAAGTCTGATATTAGATACAACCGAAGAAACCACTATACTTCCAACCAAAAAACATGGAATAGAAACAGTTGCTGCTCCTATTGTAATCAGGACGAGAGGATACTTCTTCCCCCGCACTAAAGCTTTTTTCCTTGTAACCAAACCAACTATAAGAAGAATTCCTCCTACCAGTAACATAAACCCCAGAATAATAATTATGATAAAAAGAAACGCTAAAATCATACTAAAAAACGCCATATCACACCTCCTCACATATATTATAAAACTCTGATTAATAAAAAACAATATACCGAATTTTTATATTGTTCTTTTAAAAATACTTTCCATATTTCGCAAATGTGCTATACTAACCACATTGAATACAAAATGCAATCTCAAAGGAGAAATACATAATGGAGTCTAACTCTAATAACAAAAAACACCAAACTAAAGCAGTTCCCAATTCATCTTTTCGCTTGCATGTAGGTATGCGAAACATAAAGACCGCTCTGGCGGCTACTCTCACTGCACTTTTATACTTATACTTTGACCGTAACCCACCATTTGCCTGTATCGGTGCTATATTCGGCATGGGCAGTGATATGGTTAACTCAAAACTTAATGGTGGCAACCGATTATTTGGTACTATTATCGGTGGCTTCATAGGTATGATTCTTTTCAGAATCTACATTATATTCTACCCTGACGGAAAAACACACCCACTTATATTGCTTTTTCTCTTTATCGGCGTAATACTTCTGGTTATATTTAGTCTAATGTTTAAGTGGCCCGGAGCAATTCAGCCGGGTGGTGTGCTTGTATGTATTATTCTTTACAATACACCTGTTGATACATTTATTTCATATTCTCTTAATCGTATGTTAGACACTGCCATTGGCGTAGGTGTCGCACTTTTAGTAAATTACCTTTTACCACGTGAACGTACTGACCGATGGTTATACGCTCTTAAGATAAAGAAAGAATTACCGGAAACTTACTCTGTTGATTCTTTTACCGACAATGACTTTGTTGACTTCAGCGAAGACTTTGCAAAAAGCTTAGCAATGGCTGAGTACACTTCTAACACTAATGAGGGGATTATATAGTATACCACTTCGGTTATGTGGTTAATAGCAAAACCTAAAAACAGTCCGGACAAGTTATTTTCTAAACTTATCCGGACTATCTTATTACCTTACTGTTGCACCTGTCATTATATTATAATGCATTCGCAACTCATCATTCAGCTTCTCTTTATCATACAATTCTTTATCCAGTTCTCTATCAAGACGCTCCTCTTCTAATCGGTCCTGCTCAAGTCTTTCAGCCTCTCTTTTTGCATGTTTCTCACGCATAAGCTCCCTAATAGTTTCCTGAATATCATCAAACTCTGTCAGAAATCTATTCCATTCAGTTTTCGTAAACGAACTTGCACCTATCTGATAAGATTTTTCTCTATCCGGTGTCTTTTGAATCATAATCCTCCTTTCTGCGGTTTCTCCGTCATTCAAAACCGCCCCACTCCCCATAAGGACCAAGTGGTTATATAAAAAATAAATCGGAATATAAACATACAATCTTAACCGTCAACGCTTTTCGATATAAAAATTATCCGCAAGCACCAACCAGTCGTCAAGTAAGTTATAAATTAAGGTCTGTCTTGCATCAGTATTTCTAACAACTGCACCAATCATATTATTATTAAAATTTCCATCTGCACCAAAAGGTTTTTATATATCATATTCTAATCACCCTTCGAACTCCACAACTTCCACAACTGTCAAAACACCATCACTAACCGTAAAGCGTACATCATACCCTGCAAACGCCACACCATATCTCCTATCAGGGTCATTGTGATACGACGGTCGTGGATCTTGCTTTAAAACTTCAACAACCGCTTTCCTTTTGTCCTCCGGTAATATCTGCAATAATTCTTGTGGAAAATGCACTTCTAAC
>JAFQIQ010000278.1 GCA_017397445.1 Lachnospira sp. | reverse complement strand
TATCTATATCCTCTGCATCAACTATAGCCACTGACTCTGTAAGAACTACAGTGTACAGATCATTAACCAGCTGAGCCAACAAGACAAATGCATCAGCGCAGGATGTCATCTTTTCAACAGCTAAAGAAAGGGCTCCTGTAAGATTATCAAATGCTGCCTCGTCCAAAGCGGCATAATCAGCATTCTCCAACACATTTAGCAACTCTCTTGTATCCGGGAACATACTCTCAAAGCCTTCCGGTACATTAAGCATGGCTGTTGTCTTTAAGGAGTAGACAAAATCATCAATAGTTCCCTTCTGCGCTCCATGATACAAAGAAAACGCATCTCTTAAATAGTCATAGAACTTATTTCTTGAAAGCCTCATAGGAAGTTGTTCAACAACTTCAGCAATCTTACTGTGAATAACCACATTATCCTTATCCGAAAGTATATAATGTATCAAATCATTCGTAAGGTAAGTGTTATAGTACTGCTCATCAAACTCCTTATCCACAAATCTGTACTCAACCCTGTTAAGGACATACTCATATATACGAAGCCTGTCCACATACGCTGTGACAACTTCCATAACTGAAGTAATTTCATTACGCAGGTTTTCAACCCTGTCTGCACATTTAAGATTATTCTCAAGAAGTTCGCCGATTAATCTGTGAAACTCCATCAAATGCTTATTATATAAAGAATCTTTACACAATTCCTCTCTCTGACAATCATATGCTGTGTAATAATTCATACTAAGCTTAATATAAGCCAGAGTATGATACATAGATGACATCCCTGTACCATACTTTGAAAGATTGCTTTCCAAATCTTTTCCTTTGCTTATCTGTTGTGAAATATAATTCATCGCCTTCATCAAAAGGTTCTCCTAACTAATTAAAATCTGTAATAACGCAAACATTAAAGATTAAGCTTGCCCAATATATCACTAAAGTCAAATGTTGCAAAATAATCCTTCGGTGTTTCTGCTCTTCTAATCATCTGAACGTCACCGTTCTCCTTTAACAAAAGCTCCGCTGACTTTAATTTACCATTGTAATTATATCCCATAGAGAAACCATGGGCACCAGTATCATGAATAATAATATAGTCACCCTTGTCAATACGTGGCAACATTCTGTCAATAGCGAACTTATCGTTATTCTCGCAAAGTGAACCTACCACATCATACATATGATCACACTCCGCATCTTCCTTGCCTGCAACCGTTATATGATGATAAGCACCGTAAATAGCCGGTCTCATAAGATTAGCCGCACAGGCATCCACACCGATATATTCCTTGTGTGTATGCTTCTCATGAATAGCCTTAGTTACAAGACATCCGTAAGGTGCAAGCATAAATCTTCCAAGCTCAGTATAGATTGAAACATCGCCCATACCTGCCGGCACAAGAACTTCGTCATAAGCCTTGTGAACACCTTCGCCGATAACAGCAATATCATTCGCTTCCTGTTCAGGTCTGTACGGAATACCAATACCGCCTGACAGATTAATAAACTTAATATTAACACCGGTAGCTTCTTTAAGCTCAACAGCTAACTCAAAAAGAATCTTAGCAAGTGTAGGATAATATTCATTAGTCACAGTATTACTTGCAAGGAATGAATGAATACCAAAATTCTTAACACCCTTACCCTTTAATATCTTAAAAGCTTCAATAATCTGCTCATGAGTCATGCCATACTTTGAATCCCCCGGATTATCCATAATATCCGTACCAAGCTTGAAATATCCACCCGGATTATAACGGCAACTCATTGTCTCAGGAAACTTTCCATCAAGAATCTTGTCCAAAAATTCAATATGTGTAATATCATCAAGGTTGATAATTGCACCAATCTTTGCAGCATACTCATACTCTTCTGCCGGTGTCTCATTAGATGAGAACATAATATCCTCACCCTTATAGTCAAGGGCATATCCCATCATAAGCTCTGCCATAGAAGCACAGTCAACACCACAACCATAATCCTTTAATATATTAAGAATATATGGGTTAGGTGTAGCCTTTACCGCAAAATACTCCTTATATCCTTTATTCCATGAAAATGCCTCTTTAAGTCTCTTAGCATTCTCTCTGATTCCTTTTTCGTCATAAAGATGATAAGGTGTAGGATAAGTCTTATCAATCTCCTGTAACTTTTCAAGTGTAACAAATGTTTCTTTCTTACTCATGTAAATCTCCATTCCTGTCAAAAAGTGACTCATTTTCCTTTCATAAAATCGTATATTAATAATCGTATTTTGTCAAGTAAAAACGGAGCTTTTACAGAGCAAACAATGCATTCGTCCGCCCCATAAAAGCTCCGTTTATAAGTACATATTTTATTCTAAACCGTCACAGCCTCTGAAGGCATTGGAAGCAACTTCTACTGCTTCACCATATGTAACCTTCTTAAGATTGATACAGTCCGCAAATGCTTCCTCTCCAATCTTCTTTAAAGACTTTGGACAAATCACTTCCTCCAGTCTTTCGCAATTCTCAAATGCATTGTTACCAATCTCTACAACACCTTCCGGAAGTTCTACTCTCACAACATCATTGCGGTACGCAAAAATATCGTCTCCAATTACCGAAAAATCACTCATATCGATTTCTTTCAGTGTCTTGTTGTAAAGATAAACCTTGATACGCTCTTTCATAGTACCCACCTCACTCGCTTTTCTTAGTCTCTTCCAATGACTTTATTGTATATCCTGCTCTATTATTCACTGTGAAATGTTCATACGCTGAACCATCCCGCAGATTACCTAATTCAATGCCCTTAAGCACTTTAGCATTACCTGCCGGTATTGAAACACCGGGCTTTATGTCAGAAACCTTTCCAACAGATGTTGTGGATGGATATACCATTCCGGCATATACCGATCCTAACACAATATCCTTATATGACTTTCCTACCTGCGGCCCTAAATTCACTATGGTAGGACTTGAACCCTCTATGGTCCAACTGTCATTATCTAACGCACCGCCCAGAACTTCATTAATCTTTTTAACATAATTAACTACCTGTTCCTTATCCGGAACGCCTCCCGCAGCATCAACTGCTCCGCTGCCTGCATTGTACGCAGCACAGGCTAATGTTACATTACCATCATACTTATTCATAAGATATGCTAACAATCTGGCTCCGCCGTTAATATTCTGCTCAGCATTAAATGGGTCTTCGACTCCATAATTCTTAGCCGTGTACGGCATAAGCTGCATAACCCCCATAGCACCGCTTTTTGAAACGGCATTCGTTCTGAAAGTTGACTCAACAAATCCAACTGCCTTAAGAATATTAACATCAATTCCGTACTTTTCAGACGCACCTTTAAAAAGTTCATCAAGATTATTCTCAATGCACTTTTTATTATATACACTGTCAAACTCAAGCGAATTAGCACTTTGAACTTCGCCCGGCTTAACAATATATGAATTGCCATCCAAAATATTAACTGCTTCTACCAAATTCATTACCACTTTCCCTGTCTGCGTAAATTCATGTATTCATCATATGCCTGCTGTAATATCTGACGTTCATTAGGGAAACGCAGTAAATGATATGCTTCATGAAACTTGTAGTATCCTACATCTTCAAAAAACTCCTCTGACTGCGGTTTACAGTAATAACTGTCAGACATCATAAGGTACCAATGTACCTTTTTGTGAACGGTATCCTTGGCGGTATTAAACATATATTCCGTTGTATCAATATATTTTTTAATAACTGCCTGTGCACCGCTCTCTTCTTTCACTTCTCTTATGGCGGTATCTTCATGTGCTTCCCCTTTTTCTACGGTTCCTTTAGGAAGCACCCAGCCTTCGTACTTATTCTTATATTTCTTATATAACACAAGTACTTTGCCTCTAAAAATCACCACACCGCCACAGCTCGTTGCCTCTATCATTGCAATACCTCCTGTATAAGGGGTGTGTTCCTCTTAACTTAATTATACACTTGATTTGCAACAATATCAACAATTAATTGCCATTAAAATATCGTTCCATAACTTTCTTTGCAACATATTGGGCACTTTGCCCCTGATAACCGCCTTCCAGTATAACACAAACTGCAATCTGCGGCTCATTATAAGGTGCAAATCCTGTAAACCATGAATGAGAAAGTCCCTGAGTTCCATACTGTGCAGTTCCTGTCTTTCCTGCAACTTCATAATTAACATTTCTGAAAGCTGAGGCTGTTCCCTCTGTAACAACTCCCCGCATATATTCTTTAATAATCTTCGAATAATTCTCTTCCACAATCTTAGACTTAACCTTTGCTTCAATAGTATCCACAACCTTACCGTCACAATCCCTTATTTCCCTTATGAAATTAGGCTGCATCATAACTCCATTATTGGCTATCGCTGCTGTTATCATAAGATTGTGCATTGGCGAAATCATAGTATTCCCCTGACCAATTGCTGTTTCCTGTGCTTCACTGAGTGATGAGTTTTCACCAAGTACAAAACTGCTTTTAGCTGATTCAATACCAATATCCAAATGTTTATTAAATAATAACTTGTCCGTAAGATTACTAAGACTTGTACGATTAAGTTTAGTCCCGATAACAGAAAACGCACAATTGCAAGATACCGCAAAAGCTCTTTTAAGATTTTCGTCTCCATGAGCCTTCATATTGTTACATGGAATCGTTGTTCCGCCATCAACTGTAACCGTGCCCTGACAGTTATAAGAAAATGCGTCATACTCAGCATTTTCAATAACATACTCCAACGCAGTAATCACTTTAAATGTTGAACCCGGAGCATACAACCCCGACGTTGCCCTGTTTAAAAGGACTGAATCCTCACTTGTAAAACTAAGCCACTCATTGTATTTTGTCGGCGACTCATTAGGGTTGAAGTCTGGTTTTGATACCATAGCCAAAACATTTCCCGTAGCAGGCTCCATAACAACAATAGCGCCTTTATTGTTCCCCAAGGCTTCCCAAGCAGTTTTCTGCAAATTAAAATCAAGGGTACTGACCACGGAATTACCTTCCATCTTCTTACCTGTAACATCATCCCATAACTGCGTCATAAAATCATCACTATGAGACAAAAGTTCAAAATCTGCCAAGCCCTCTATTCCTGTTTCTTCTGATTTGATGCCTACAACATGCGAAAACATATTATTGTACGGATAGTGTCTGTATTCTGCTCCATTGTCATCTTTCTTAGTAGTTGCAAGCACCGTTCCGTCATTTGCAAGAATATCTCCTCTAACAACTTTCTGCTCCTGATTATCAACCCTTTTATTATAAGGATTGTCAATTATATCCGGTGCAACTGCCACCTTAAAGTATATAAGGTATATAATCATCACCGCAAAGATGGCAACAAACAGAAAGGAAACAACATTCATCTCACGATTATTGTATGCATCCTCTTCATTATACAGTACGTCAGGTATATACTTCGCGTACTTTTTTCTTAACTTTTTTCTTTTTTTCTGGTCCTTGTTCATCTTCTTCATCATCCTGCCTTAGATTATATATTCCAAGTATTAACGCAAAACTGATAAGCGAACTTACCACTGAACTTCCTCCGTAACTGACAAAAGGTAACGTTACTCCTGTCATCGGTATAAGTTTCATCGCTCCGCCCACAGTTAAAAATATCTGAAAACCGTAAGTTATACCAAGCCCCACTGCCACCAGTCTGTAAAAGACTGTTCTGCATCGGGAGGCAATATACATCATCAGCATAAAATTATTAAGACATATAATAAGCAAACATCCCGAGAACACTATCCCCATTTCTTCTGCTATAACAGAAAACATAAAATCTTTTTCTGCCACGGGAATAGCCCCCGGCAACCCCTGTCCGAGACCATAACCAAACCATGACCCCATACCTATAGCAAACAGAGACTGACATATCTGATATCCGCTTGAATCAATTGTAGGCCATGGATCCTGCCACACCTCAACACGTTTTCTGATATGATCAAACAATTTGTAAGCCACAACAGAAGCTCCAGCTCCTGCAGCACTTCCAAGCAAAATATATACAGGCTTTCTTGTAGCAACATATAACATCAAAACATATACTACAAAAAATATAAGTGCTGCTCCCAAATCTTTAGTAAGAACCAATATAATCACATGTGCCGCAGCAAAAAACGTTATCATAACGACCCTGCCAAAATTGATTTTATCGTGATTAAAGGCTGATGCAATAAATAATACATACAAAATCTTAACAAACTCTGACGGCTGTATTGAAACCGGTCCCACAGTAAGCACAAGATTCGCACCGAATACCTGACTGCAGAATAAAAGCACCCCAAGCAGTCCCAGTCCCATAAAACAGTATATCCACCCCAAGCTTCTGATAAAACGCAGCCCCTTAAAAAAGGCCGGTACAAACATAGCTACCAGTGTACCAAGGGCACATATAACAAACTGCTTCAATCCTTTATCGTAATTAAGTCTTGTAATCATAACAAAGCCAATAGCTAACAGCATACACATATTACACACAATCAGTTGCGACGACTTCTTGTAAAGTCCACAAAACACATAATATACAATTAAAAAATACACCAGCTGTATACCATATAAAACAAGATACTTAATCTCACACCGGTTATTTAAAAACAGTATCACAAATCCCAGCAAATGAAACACCAGAATTAATATACGTTGCCAGAAACACACCTTGGCCTGTTTATAATCGTGCCTTGTAGAAAAACCTCTCAAAGCATTAAATGTATACAACACAATAATTAGTGCAAAAATGTATTTGGACATATTAAGCACTGCAAAAACCATTATTCAACCCCCACGTTAAAATGGCCGTCAAACACCTTGCCGGTCATATTTTCACATTCTTCATCCACCGACTCATATCTGATATAATCCGGTGCAATTTCACTGTAATCTTCCTTTGATATATCATAAATATCGCTGTAAATCACACTGTAACAATAATCACAATAAGAACACACTTTATTAGCCTGCCCCTTAGCATCCTTAATATATATTGTGCCGTTAGCCTTATCGCACAAATCATAAGTACGTCTGACACACTGCTCAGATACCATAAGAGGAATTCTCCCCCTAACCACAAGCTCCGTATCAATACCAAAAGTATTAATTGCAGTAAGCTCATTCTTCTTTAACTCATAGGGCAACGTAATTCTGATAAGTTCTAATCCCAGACTATCCGTTATATCCTTATATTGTTTCACTGCCG
>JAFQIQ010000029.1 GCA_017397445.1 Lachnospira sp. | reverse complement strand
ACAATTGTCAGCATCACATACGAAGGTTTGCCACAGGATATTATGGCAGGTAACACAATTCTTATCGATGATGGTCTTATTGAGCTTAGAGTAGATGCTATTCTTAACGGCACAGACATCGAGTGTACAGTTATTAACGGCGGCGAGCTTGGTTCAAAGAAGGGTGTTAATGTACCTAACGTAAGTATCAGACTTCCGGGTATCACAGATAAGGATAAGGATGATATTCTTTTCGGTATTGAGCAGGGCTTTGACTTTATCGCAGCTTCTTTCGTTAGAAATGCAGCTTGTATTCAGGAGATTAAGGAGATTATGTGGGCTCATGACGCTGATATCCCTGTAATTGCTAAGATTGAGAATGCAGAAGGTATCAAGAACCTTGATGAAATCATTCGTGTTGCTGACGGTATTATGGTTGCCCGTGGTGATATGGGTGTTGAGATTCCGGCAGAGCAGGTTCCACACATTCAGAAGGAGATTATCAGAAAGTGTAATGAGGCTTATAAGCCGGTTATTACAGCTACACAGATGCTTGATTCAATGATTCGTAACCCACGTCCTACAAGAGCTGAGGTTACTGACGTTGCTAATGCTATCTATGATGGTACTGACGTTGTTATGCTTTCAGGTGAGACTGCTAACGGTAAGTATCCTCTTGAGGCATTAAAGATGATGGTTAAGATTGCTGAGACAACAGAGAAGGATCTTTCTTCAAGAGAGAGAGAAGTAAAGCTTCACACAAAGAGAAGTATTTCAAGTGCTGTTACTAACGCAACAGTTCTTACAGCTAACAATCTTAATGCTAAGGCTATTGTGTGTCCAACTATCTCAGGTTTCACAGCAAGACTTACATCAAAGCTTAAGCCAAATGCTGAGATTATCGGTTGTTCACCATATGAGAACGTTCTTAGAAAGATGCAGATTTATTGGGGTGTAAGACCATTAAAGACTGCTGTTGAGAAGTCAACAGATAAGATTGTTGAGCATGCTATCGAAGTTGCTGAGAACGCAGGATACCTTGAGGAAGGCGATATCGCTATTATTTCAGCAGGTATTGCTACTAACGCAGATCCAAGCTCTAAGAGAGGTCTTACTAACACTATGAGAGTAGTAACACTCTAATTATAGTATGTTTAAGAAGATTGCAGTTTGGATACCGGTTATAGTACTGGCGTGTTTTATATTTGGGTTTTCAGCACAGGACGGTGTGGCATCCGGCGGATTAAGCAGAAAGGTTGCAGCCTTTTTAGTGGATATGGCAGATGCAACAGGTTGGGTTGATGTTGCTGAAAGCGAAAGAGATTCTGTTATAGAATCAATACAATATCCGGTGAGAAAACTTGCTCATATGTCGGAATATGCATTACTTACGGTACTTACTTATATTGCATTGGCAGTAGATGGTATTAGTAAAGGTAAGAGATGGTGGCTGGCATTACTTGGCGCAATATTATTTGCATGCACGGATGAGTTTCACCAGTTATTTGTGCCTGGAAGAGCAGGTATGATTACAGATGTGTTAATTGATTCTGTCGGATGTATTATAGGAGTACTTATGTGTATTACAACTGTTAGTATAAAGAGTAAGTTTATGCTTGACAGGAAACACAATAGTGTACTATGATATGGAAAAGTTAATATATTAAATGCTATGAAGAAAAGAAGTAGCATATATGGAAGTTACAGAGAGTTGCCGGGTGGTGAGAGGCGCCAACTATAAGTATATGTGAATACATTTCGGAGCGGCACGCTGAACGCTATATGCTATTAGGTGGTGACGGGGTTGTGCACGTTATAGCACAGGAGTATTAATGTACTTGATAAGGTAGACGGTGCGAGCCGTTTATGAATAAAGGTGGTAACACGAAGTGAGAGCTTTCGTCCTTTAAGGATGGAAGCTCTCATTTTTTATTTAAGGAGGAAGAACAATGACACTTTATGACGAGTTGGTGGCGAGAGGTTTAATCGCCCAGGTTACAGATGAAGAGACAATTAAGGAACTTATTAACAATGGAAAGGCTACATTTTACATTGGTTTTGACCCAACAGCGGATAGCCTTCATGTAGGACACTTTATGGCACTCTGCCTTATGAAGAGACTTCAGATGGCAGGTAATAAGCCGGTTGCCCTTATTGGTGGCGGTACTGCTATGATTGGTGACCCATCAGGTAGAACTGATATGAGACAGATGATGACTGAGGAGACAATTCAGCACAACGTTGAGTGTTTCAAGAAGCAGATGGAGAGATTTATTGATTTCTCAGAGGGTAAGGCTATTCTTGTAAATAACGCTGACTGGCTTTTGAAGCTTAACTATGTAGAGCTTTTGAGAGAAGTTGGTGCATGCTTCTCAGTTAATAACATGCTTAGAGCAGAGTGCTACAAGCAGCGTATGGAGAAAGGACTTAGCTTCCTTGAATTTAACTATATGATTATGCAGTCATATGACTTCTATATGTTATACCAGAAGTACGGTTGTAATCTTCAGTTTGGTGGAGATGATCAGTGGAGCAATATGCTTGGCGGTACAGAACTTATCAGAAGAAAGTTGGGTAAGGATGCTTCAGCTATGACAATCACACTTCTCCTTAATTCAGAGGGTAAGAAGATGGGTAAGACACAGTCAGGTGCGGTATGGCTTGATCCTAACAAGACTTCACCTTACGATTTCTACCAGTATTGGAGAAATGTTGCTGATGCGGATGTTCTTAAGTGTATCAGAATGCTTACATTTCTTCCAATTGAGGAGATTGAGGCTATGAGCGATTGGGAAGGCGCGCAGCTTAACAGAGCTAAGGAGATTCTTGCATACGAGCTTACAAAGCTTGTACACGGAGAGGAAGAGGCTGTTAAGGCAGAGGCAACTGCAAAAGCTATTTTTACAGGTGGAGACGCAGCTGATATGCCATCTGCAGAACTTAATGCGGATGACTTTAAGGACGGTGCGGTT
>JAFQIQ010000277.1 GCA_017397445.1 Lachnospira sp. | reverse complement strand
GGTACAACATCGGATAACTGGTTTAGTACATTTACTGTGGACAAGGGCAGTAAAGACGGGATAGAAGTTGACATGAATGTAATTGCCACAGGCGGTCTTGTTGGAATAGTTACGGAGGTTGGAGACAATTATGCCGTTATAAAGACTGTTATTGAAGATGGCAGTTATGTTAGTGGTATGCTTATTGATACAGGTGATATATGTGCTGTTAAAGGTAATATAGAGCTGATGGACCAGGGTATTATCGAAGTTGAACATTTTAAGAATTCATCAGTTGTAAGAAATGGTGATAAAGTGGTCACATCTAATATTAGTGACAAGTATCTGCCGGGAATCCTTGTAGGATATGTAAAGGATGTTACAACGGATGCTAATAATCTTACACAGTCAGGTTATCTGGTGCCTGCTGTGGATTTTGAACATCTGCAGGAAGTATTAATTATTAAGCAGAAAAAGGAAGCTGTTAAGTAATGAAAAGAAAAGTAGTTGAGCTTATAATCATATTATTATTTTTTGTGTTGCAGATTACACTGGGAAGAGTGGTGTCAATCGGCGGAATAAAACCGAATCTGTTAATTATTCTGCCGGTGATGCTGGGATTTCTCAATGGTCGCAATGAAGGTATGTTTGTAGGTTTTTTTGCAGGATTACTTTATGATTTAAATGCTTCCGTTTTATTTGGCTTTTCGGCGTTGGTTTATACTTACATAGGATATTTTGCAGGAATATTCAGTGGTGATTATGATGATAATTTCAATCTTATCCCCATAGGTATTCTTCTTGGCGGAAACTTTGCGTATGGTTTCCTGTCATATGTGGGTAATTTTTTGTTACACAACAGACTTGACGTGATGTTTTTTGTATCAAGGTATATTGTGCCGGAGATGATTTATACGGTTTTGGTTATGGTAATTCTGTACAAACCGTTGATATTTATTAATCGTAAATTGGAGCGTAAGGTTTAGTTGTTTGTGGGTTAATGAGTCCTAAATAACTGATTATATACTTTGCTTAAAGGAGAAGGATTTTGGTAAAGGAAGTTATTGAATATGTATTAGGTTTACTAAAGTCAAGACTTGTGCCACTGGTGTTGGTGTTTGTATTACTGTTTTCCGTAATAATCGGAAGGTTGTTTTCTCTTCAGATTATTAACGGAGAATCCTATATGGTTGATTTGAGCAATTCAATAAAAAAGACTACAAGTGTATCGGCGGTAAGAGGCAGAATATTTGATAAAAACGGTGTTTTGCTTGCTTACAATGAACTTGCTTATGCCGTTAAGATAAGTGACAGCGGTGTTTATTCAAGTAATGCAATTAAGCATGAGACTGTTAATAGAGCAATTAGTGAAACCATTAAGATAATTGAAGAAAAAGGTGATAATTTTTCTAACAGTTTTCAGGTGGTAGCTACGGAAAGTGGCGGATATGAATATACGGTTTCAGGCAATTCAAGAAACAGATTTTTAAGAGATACATTGGGTAAAGCTAACCTTAGTGAATTGTCTGATGAGGAGAAGAATTATACTGCTGAGAAATTAGTGGATGTTTTGTGTGAAAGATATGCATTGGACAAGACATTATATCCTGCAAATCATGTGGTAGAGATACTTTATCTTCGAACTATGATGTCTGCTAATTCCTACAACAGACATATGACATTTACTATAGCAGAAGAGGTTTCAGATGAGACGGAAGCTGCAATGTTGGAAAATTCGGAAAGACTTATTGGTGTTACTGTTGAAGAACAATATATAAGAAAATATGTTGACAGTTTGTATTGTTCACAGATATTGGGATATACAGGTGCAGTATCTACAACAGAGCTTGAGGAGTTAAAGGCTATTGACCCTTCTTATGAGAATAATGATACTGTTGGAAAAGGCGGTATTGAAGAAAGTATGGAGCAGTATCTGTCAGGTGAAAAGGGGTCTAGAACTGTTTATGTAGACACGGTGGGACGAGTTACGGAAGTTCTTGAAGAAACTGATTCTACGGCGGGTGCAGATGTTTATCTTACTATAGATATAGAGCTTCAAAAACGTCTTTACAATGTTATTGAAGATAATTTGGTTGAGGTTATACTTGCCAATATGACTTCAGGCTCTCAGAAGTATAAATACAATTCAGAAGGCGATATCAGTCTTGTTTATATAACTCAGAAAGATATTTTGTTTGCACTTATTGATAACAATGTATTGCCGTTAAAGAAATTAGCGGCCAGCGAGTCCGGTTACAGTAAGGCCATATATGATGTGTTTAAGAATCAGTATAATACAACTGAAGAATGGCTGAAAAAAGAATTATATACATCACCTACGCCATATTCTAAGCTTTCAACGGTTAACAGAGAGCTTATATGGTATATATATAAGGATATTCTGAGGGTTAACGGAATATTCATGGGTTCCAATGTTGATAACAATGATTCCAATTATCAGCAGTGGATTAGCGGTGGTAATCTTAGTATGGAAGAGTTCCTAAAATATTCAATAACAAAGAATTGGATTGATATGGGAGCCCTTACTAATCAGAAGTACAGTACGTTGCAGGAGTCTTATGATATATTAGTTGACTATATATTGGATGTGGTGGAATATGATTCCAATTTCCACAAAAAAATATACAGTCTTATGATTAATACAGGTAAGATTAGTGGTAAACAGATATGTATGGCATTGTACGAGCTGAACGTTCTTGAAATAGATGATTTGCATAAATCGTTAAATAATGGATCTATATCGGTTTATCAGTTCTTACGTACAGTTATTGAAAGAAAGTTAATTACACCGGGACAGCTTGCACTGCAGCCTTGTTCGGGAGCCTGTGTAATGCTTAATCCTAATAGTGGAGAAGTTATTGCATTGGTTTCTTATCCAAGTTATGATAACAACCTGTTGTCAGGAACGGTAGACCCTAAGTATTACAGTCAGCTTTTAAATGATAAATCGAAGCCTTTGTATAACTGGGCTACGCAGTCACAGTGTGCACCAGGTTCAACATTTAAGATGTGTTCGGCAATAGCCGGAATGGAGACTAACATTATTAATAATAAAACTCAGTATGTATGTACAGGTGTTTTCACGGAGGTTACACCTAATCCTAGATGTAATGTGCGAACAGGACATGGAACGGAAACGGTTTCTACTGCTATCAGGGATTCATGTAATGTATATTTCTTTAATGTGGCTTTGAAGCTTGCTTATAGTAAGACGGGAAGTTACAATAGTGATGTGGCTACTGATATTTTAAAGGGGTATGCTGAGAAACTTGGTCTTGCTACATCATCGGGCATTGAAATTGAAGAAAAGGCTCCTCATGCATCAGATGAGAATGCTATATCTACAGCTATTGGTCAGGGTACTAATAACTTTAGTGCACTCAATCTTGCCAGATATGTTTCTACAATTGCAAACAGTGGTACATGTTATAATGTTACATTGATAGATAAGGTTGTTGCTAATGATGGAACAGTGCTTATGGATAAGCAGCCGGAAGTTGCTAATACAGTTACTCTTAAAAAGACAACATGGGATGCTGTTCATACAGGAATGGAATTAGCGGCTAAGTATTATGGTCCGTTGAAAGAGATTGAAAACAGAACTATTGCCGCAAAGACCGGAACGGCACAGGAACGATTGGATGAGCCGGACCATTCGCTATTGGTATCATATACACCGATTGATAAGCCACAGATAGCCACATCAGTTGTTATTCCGCATGGATATGGTTCTTACTATGCTCAGTGTGTTACAGCAGATGTGTATAACACGTATTTCGATTTGTATGAAAACAATAATGATTAATTTGAGGTGAGATAATGGATAACGCAGTTATTATTAAAAGTAGTAAGCATGGAATTACATTGATTCTTGATGAGAGTATGGAGTTTGAAGAGTTAAAGTCGCTTATTAAGAATAAGTTTGAGCAGTCTTCCAAGTTTTTTGGTGAGGCTGATATGGTACTTGCTTTTGAAGGAAAGAAATTGGATGTTTCCATGCAACAGGAAGTTCTTGAGATTATTGGCAGTGTGACATCGATTAATGTTACATGTATCGTTGATGAGGATGAGGAACTTGATGCTAAGTTTAATGCGGCCAAGGATAAGAAAAATGCTTCGGCGGCTTCAGAACTTTTTTATAAAGGTACACTTAGAGCCGGACAGATTCTTGAGACAGAGTCAAGTGTAATTGTTCTTGGTGATGTTAATCCTGGAGGCAAAATCGTTTCTAAGGGCAATGTAGTTGTTTTAGGTAACTTGCGAGGCACCGTTTATGCAGGAGCCGGTGGTAATGAGAACGCATTTGTTGTAGCACTTGATATGAATCCGATGCAGATTAAGATTGCGGACACAATTGCAAGGTCATCGGACAGCACATTTGTCAAGGTGATGAAGAAGAAGAAAGATAAGGATATTCAGCCTAAGATTGCATACATATATGATGCTAACATATATGTAGAGGATTTGAGCCAGGAAGTGCTTGAGGATATTAAAATTGACTAGCAAAATATTTGTAGTAATGTGTCATAATATTTTGCATAAAAATTGGAAAAAACTGTTGATAAAATCCTTAAAATTTCGCATAATGTAATTTATTAGCAGTATTTTATATTTTGGAGGAGAGAATATGAGTGAAGTTATTGTTGTAACATCCGGTAAGGGTGGTGTTGGTAAGACTACTACAACAGCCAATATTGGTACAGGTCTTGCAAAATTAGGAAAGAAAGTTGTTATGATTGATACAGATACAGGTCTTAGAAATCTTGATGTTGTTTTAGGACTTGAGAATCGTATCGTATATAATCTTGTAGATGTTGTTGAAGGAAATTGCAGAATTAAGCAGGCTATGATTACTGATAAGCGTTGTCCTAAGCTTTATCTGCTTCCAACAGCCCAGACAAGGGACAAGTCTGCCATAACACCGGAGCAGATGATTAAAGTTATCGATGAGATTAAGGCTGATCCGGAAGAGTTTGATTACATAATCCTTGATTGTCCAGCAGGTATTGAGCAGGGATTCCAGAATGCCATTGCAGGAGCTGACAGAGCTTTAGTTGTTACAACACCTGAGGTTTCCGCTATCAGAGATGCTGATAGAATTGTCGGTCTTCTTGATGCACATGGTTTGAAGGATCATGAGGATTTGATTGTTAACAGAATTCGTATGGATATGGTTAACCGTAACGAGATGATGTCTATTGATGATGTTAATGATATATTACAGCTTAACGTTATCGGTGCAGTTCCTGATGACGAGAGTATTGTTGTTGCCACTAATAAGGGACAGCCATGTGTTGGTGATGATTCTATGGCAGGTCAGGCTTATATGAATATATGCAGAAGAATTATCGGAGAGGAAGTTCCATTCCTTGATCTTAACGCAAAGAATGGTTTCTTTAAGAAACTTTCATCACTATTTGGTAAGAAGTAATAAGGAACAGGAGGCGTGCAATGAGCTTATTTGATTTTTTTAAGAAAAAGGGCTCTAGTGATGTTGCAAAAGACAGACTTAAGCTTTTATTAGTTTCCGACAGAGCTAACTGCTCACCGGAAGTTATGGAAATGATTAAGAATGACATCATTAAAGTTATTTCAAAGTATATGGTAATTGATGCGGAAGGATTAGATATTCAGATTACATCAACGGAGTCTGACGGCAATAACGGTTCTGTTCCTGCATTGTTTGCCAATATTCCTATTAAGGATATGAGAGGTTCTGATAAATAAGAACCTTAGT
>JAFQIQ010000276.1 GCA_017397445.1 Lachnospira sp. | reverse complement strand
GGCTACTACTGTAGAAGAAGCTGTAGAGATTGCTAACAACATTGGTTACCCTGTAATGGTTCGTCCTTCATACGTTCTTGGCGGACGTGGTATGGAAGTTGTTTACGACGACGAGGCTATGGCAGGATATATGAGAGCTGCTGTAGGTGTAACACCTGACAGACCAATCCTTATTGACCGTTTCCTCAACCACGCACTTGAGTGCGAGGCTGATGCTATCAGTGATGGTACACACGCATTTGTTCCGGCTGTTATGGAGCACATTGAGCTTGCGGGAGTTCACTCTGGTGACTCAGCTTGTATCATTCCTTCAAAGCACATCTCTGAGGAAAATGTTAAGACAATTAAGGAGTATACAAGAAAGATTGCAGAAGAGATGCACGTTAAGGGTCTCATGAATATGCAATACGCTATCGAGAACGACAAGGTTTACGTTCTTGAAGCTAACCCTAGAGCATCACGTACAGTTCCATTGGTATCTAAGGTATGTAACATCCGCATGGTGCCACTTGCAACTGATATTATTACTTCAGAGATTACAGGAAGACCTTCACCGGTTCCTTCACTTAAGGAGCAGGTAATTCCTAACTTTGGTGTTAAGGAATCTGTCTTCCCATTCAATATGTTCCAGGAGGTTGACCCTGTACTCGGACCTGAGATGCGTTCTACAGGTGAAGTTTTAGGATTGTCTTCATCATACGGTGAGGCATTCTACAAGGCTCAGGAGGCTACACAGTCTAAGCTTCCACTTGAAGGAACAGTATTGTTCTCAGTTAACCGTAAGGACAGAGCTGAGCTTGCAGAAGTTGCTAAGTCATTCCACGAGAGCGGCTTCAATATCCTTGCTACATCAGGTAACCACGCAGTTCTCGAAGCTGCCGGCATCCCTGCAACTAAGGTAAACAAGCTTTCAGACGGACGTCCAAACATTCTTGATATGATTACTAACGGAGACATCCAGCTTATCATCAACTCACCTGTAGGTAAGGACAGCGTGAATGACGACAGCTACCTCCGTAAGGCTGCTATCAAGGCAAAGGTTCCATATATGACTACTATCGCTGCTGCTAAGGCAACTGCCGATGGTATCAAGTATATGAGAGAGCACGGTGACGGTGACGTTAAGTCACTTCAGGAACTCCACTCAGAGATTCATGATAAGTAATTAGATTTTGGCATAGTAAAAAGACCACATGCCCGGGCTAACGCCCGGAATGTGGTCTTTTTTTATCTCTCTGCCACTTCCCCCGTAAATCTCTCTCCCAGATTGCTGGCAGACTTCTCGATTCCCATATCATAATATGACATGTTCTTCTTCTTTCTCAGCCTCTCAAACACCTTCAACTGACACCACAACATCGAAGGCAAGCCAATAAACAAAAGGTAAAACGGTCCTAAGATTAGCGATTGTATGCAGTGCCCATACTCATGCACTACAATCATCTGACGCCTTGGTTCTCTGCGTCCTTCTGTGACGAATATAAACAATCCCAACGATACACTTACCTCAATATTCCAATACGTCACGATAGCACCGTGATACATATAATGCTTTCTTCTAATAAGCCTTAAGAAAATAATAGCACCTATAAGCGTCTGGTAAAATCCCCACGTGCATTGCCATATAATAAAAAGCACCTTCTTCATCAAAGTCCTAAAACCTCTTCTACAACTTCCACACCACATCTGATACAATCAGGGCATGAACACAGCATTTTGCCTGTATCAACACCCTTAAGCTCACGACAGACTGTACTTCCTGTCTTTTCCTTAAAACGCTTTACCATCTCCTTAGACAATGCGTAAGTAGCAGCCTTCGTTGCCGGAGAATCCACGTTACCGTCGCTATTCTTAATGCCTGCAAGCATAACAGCTCCCGACAATGCTCCACAAGTGGCATCCATACCGCCCATACCAAGGCCAAAACCCTCTCCTGCCCTGAAAAGTGTCGCCTCATCCATGCCCACTTCCTCAGCAAATGCACAGGCTACCGCCTGACAACAGTTAAATCTTCTGTCATGTAATTCAATCGCTTTTTCTTTCTTGTTCATAATAACTACCCTTTCCTATTCTTTTTATTATATTACTCCTTATCCGCTCTGGCTTTGCCCTTAAACTCTTTTTCCACATGAACATGCTCCGTCTTCCATCCAAGCAGTTCCCCATCGAAAGCCATTTCAACTATATACGGCATCCAATCAATAATTCTAAGAAAATCCTCGCACCCAAAACTATCATCATAATAATGCATAATCGTGCTGAGTGCTGTGCCGTGAGTTCCTATAACAACTGTCTTTCCCCTATTCGCATTAATAATCTCCCACAATGCCGCCATATTGCGCTCCTGCACCATATTAATAGACTCTCCGCCATCCTCATGATAATTATGGTCCGCCCAACGCTTCTGAAACATACCATGATTATTGCCATCCGGTCCCTTTTCACGCTCACGTAG
>JAFQIQ010000275.1 GCA_017397445.1 Lachnospira sp. | reverse complement strand
TACAACATTTACACCTGATAAGAGTGCAGATTTAACATCATATGCAGATATTACAAAGAGTGTAACTGTTGAGTACAAGAAGGTTGGTGTTAAGGGACAGTCTATCTGGGTTTCACCGGATGGAAAGTCTGATGCTGCGGGTACAAAGGCAGATCCTATGGATCTTCCTACAGCAGTTAAGTATGCACAGCCAGGTCAGACAATCGTTATGATGGATGGTGAGTATACTAAGTCTGTAACAATTGACAGAAGTGTTAGTGGTACAGCTGACAAGATGATTACACTTATGGCTGAGAATACAGGTAAGGCTGTATTTACAGGCGGTGCCGGTCTTACAATTGTTGGTAGCTACTGGCATGTATATGGTATCAAGGCAGTTGGTTCAGCTGGCGTTGGTATCCAGGTTGGCGGTAACTACAACGTAATTGAGATGTGTGTAACACAGGCATGCGCTAACAGTGGTCTTCAGATTTCAAGATCACAGGGTAGTGCAACTAATGCACAGGGTATTGAAGGTTTGTTATGGCCATCATACAACCTTATCAAGAACTGTGAGTCATTTGATAATATGGACGCTGGTAAGAATGATGCTGATGGTTTCGCAGCTAAGCTTACATGTGGTGAGGGCAATAAGTTCTATGGCTGTTCATCACATAACAATATCGATGATGGTTGGGATCTTTTCGCAAAGGTTATTTCAGGTCCTATCGGTGCAGTAACTATTGAGAACTGTATTGCTTACGACAATGGTATTCTTACAGATGGTTCTGAGAAGACATTGGGCGAAGGTAACGGATTCAAGCTTGGTGGTGGTTACTTAAAGGGTGGTCATGTATTGAAGAACAGTATTGCATTTAACAACTTAGGTAAGGGTATTACATCTAACTCTTGTCCGGATGTTGAGATTTACAACTGTATTTCATACGGTAACCTTATTAACGATGGTGACGGATATAATATTGGTCTTAACACAAGTACATCTAATGAGAAGGCTTGGGTAGTAGAGGGAGTTATCTCTATGAATAAGAAGGCTAATACAAAGTATGAAGATTTGATTCCATTCAACTTAATTAATGAGAAGAACTACATCTACAATGGTGAGGCATCATTTAACTCATTGGGTGAAGAAGCTGTTGATAAGTGGTTCGTAAGTGTTGATGTTTCTAAGAAGCCAACACGTAATGAGAATGGTACAATCAATATGGGCGGTTTGCTTGAGCTTACAGCAGATTCACAGGCAGCTCGTCCGGGCGTTGGTGCTGTTCTTGATGTAACAAGCGATGATGCTATCTCAGTAGCTCCAACAATTCCTACAGAGTCTGGCGGAAACGTAGGTGACGGTGGCGATGATTCACAGGGTGGCAACACAGGTGATGGCGGAAATAATTCGCCGGGAACAGGTGACAGCAATAATGCACTTCCATTTGCAGTAGCAATGATGGTAAGCGTTGTTCTTTTGGCTGGTGCTGCAATCTGTGGCAAGAAGAGAAAAATCTTCGAATAATTATGGATAATCAATCCGTAAGGATTGCATAAAGAATCCCGATGCAGTTTTACTGCATCGGGATTTTGTTGTCTGCATTATTATTTGTCTTTTATGCTTGTGACAAAAGATGCTCCAAGTATTAGCGCGATTCCTATAATATTAGATAGAGATAATCGCTCATTATACAAAAGAATTCCCAGTATTGTGGCGACAACGGGTTCTATGCAGGCAAGGACAGCTGCCGTAGAATTAGTTGTGTTCTTAAGCCCTGTAGTGTACAGAATATAAGGCAACAGCGTAGCAATGACGACAAGTCCGATAATAGGCAATACACATGAAGGGTAGGAAATTATTTTTTCGGGAATGTTGTATGTACTAAGAAAGGGAGTTGTTCCAATCGCTGCTATTAAGAAAGTGTAAAATGTTATTGTCATAGAAGCGTATCCCTTGTTTAGTGCTATTCTGCTAAATATACTGTATAGAGCATACCCGACTCCGGCACCGATTCCAACTAAAAAGTCAGGCAGGGAAAGTGCAGAGTAATTTCCGGCTGCAATTCCTGATACACATACGCATCCGATGATTGCCATTAATACGGCAATGGATTTAGGGAAAGTTATTTTTCCCTTAAAGACTACTGACGACATAAGAATGACCCAGGCAGGAGATGTATATAACAGTACGGCTGCAACGGAAAGCGAAGTGCGGGTTATTGTAGTAAAATAACAATAGTTGAAGAAAACAATGCTTAGAAGTCCAGTGCCAAGAAATACCCATAGGTCACGAAGTTTAATTTTTAAAGCATTTTTATTAAAAATAAGCAGAAATAATAATAAAAAAAGGCTTGTTCCGATACTTCTAAAAAAGCATATATCCAGTGATGAAAAGCCGGAAGCGTTAATATTTCTTACAAACAATCCCATCGCACCCCAGAGTGCAGCACCTATTATGATATATATAATTGAAAGTGTGTTTACATATTTTTTCAAGGCGGTTTTCACATCCTTTAATAGTTAATTTGTTCCATTGTTAAATCTTAGAAACTATATTATTATATCATTAAGTTAAAAAAACACAATATCGAGGTGATATTAAAGTGCAGTATAAGCGAAGCAGAATAGCGAAGTTGAAATATAGATTTAGAAAGTTCAAAAGGCAGTTAAGATATCGGTTGATATGGCTTGTTGCTATATTAGCTGTTGTTTTGGTTTTTGTAGCGGCATTCTTCTTAGTGCATGGTGGAAACATAAATCAGGGACAGGGGGAATTCTTGCAGGGCGGCGTAACAGACGATAATCCCGGCGGAGGGGATCACGGTGGAGGAGTCCAAAACGGCCATAATACGTTCAACGAAGAGACTATGGAAGTGCATTACATCGATGTAGGGCAGGGAGATGCTACATTGATAAAATGTGGTGACAAAGCAATGCTCATAGATGCCGGAGACAACTCTAAAGGTACAAAAGT
>JAFQIQ010000274.1 GCA_017397445.1 Lachnospira sp. | reverse complement strand
TTAGCTAAAAGCTTACTTACATACTCGCCACTAAGCTTTGCAACATAATCATCCACAGGTATATCCTCATCAGGAAGAAGCGCCACATAAGCATATTTTCTTTCCTTGTAGTACTTCACGAACCCCTTGGCATAATCATCTGACAGATAGGTATTTTCTGTGGCATACATAAAATCCACATATTTTTCAGTACCGCCAGCAAGTGTAAATGCTCCTTTTCTAACGTCATCTGACTCATACACATTCTGCCACTCCGCATCCATTGCCACAGCATTGATAAGGTACATAACCTGATGCGGCGAAACACTTTCCACTATTTTCTTTATCATCTTGTCAGTGTTTTTGCTTGTCCAATTATTAATATCCTTAACAATCTGATTGTCAAATGGTGCCTTATATATCATAGCATCATAATAATCCACATTGGTTTGTAGAAAGTCCTGACTTGGAATCAATCCACTGTTATCATTAATCCAGATTGAATTAGCTACTGAAAACTTGTACTTATCACCATATGGAAGTCCCTTGACATAGCTGCGAAGATATGTATTTAATTCATCCATAGGCATTCCAAACACATTTTCCATCTCTTTAAGAGTCTCTCCGTCCGCACCGTTAGCAGTCATTGCTAACGCACACATAACCGATAATGGAGAAACAAGTGAGTTCTTTCCCTCTGTGATACTCTCCTTGAAAAGTTCAACTGCAAAATCTGTGGCAACCCTGTTACCATTAGTATAATCACTGACTTCTTCTATAGCCCGCGGCTCAATATCCTTCGTACATTCTATTGCCTGTACACGATTCATACATCCTGCTGCCGTCATAAGCGAACACATCAGCAACACAACTGCAAGCAAACTGCTTAAAATTCTTCTTTTCACATTAATCACCTCTCTCTGATAACCGACACCTTTACAGTTAAATCATCCTTACTTGTTACAGCAGTGCTGTCCGCCCCCGTAGAATTGTTAACATGGGGAATCAACTCTGTGCAGTCTACCGACACAACAGTTCCTGCCTTGATTCCACAACTCTTTGCATTGGTTCCGTCATAAGCATAGTCCCTATATCCTTCAATATCCACACGCATATCCGAATTAAACTCTACTGCGATACACATTCCTGCCATAACACTTCCCTGTCCGCCATTATCCACAACAGTTCCGTAGAAACCATCTGTTTTCCACTCATCAATTCTTACAAGCATTCTCTGTGACTCTGCAAGTTCTCCGTCATGCTCCATATCACAACCGTCTGTCTTTACCCCACCATTGTAATCCTCCGCAGGTCCTGCCGACTTATTGCCTCCCGGTGTTATCATACTAACTCCTAATATGCACAAACACACTGCTGCCGCCACTAAAGCAATATAATTCCACTTAAATACATGGGGCTTCTTTACAACATTTTTCCCCTGACGGAGTTCATCAGTTTCCACAATAATGTCTTCATCCAAGAATTCCAATGCGTCCATAATCAATTCCTGCTTCATACCTGAAATCCCTCCTTTTCAAGATAAGTTTTAAGGCTGTTTCGGGTTCTAAAAAGCAACGTCTTTACTTTAGACTCCTTCATGTTACAATACCCCGCAATATCCTTCAAGGAATCCATATAATAATACCTTCCCACAAACACATGCCTTGCATCATCACCCAGCGTCTTTAAAAATGCATTGATAGCTCCTGCAAGTACTTTCGCCTCCATAGAATTCTCAGGAGTGCCGTTACCCGGCAAACACTCCGCAAGTTCGTCCAACGAAACCGTATACTGGGAATCCCTCCTCTTATCGCAATTCTTCCTGCGATATATATCTATGGAAATTCTTCTTGTTATCTTCCCAAGATAAGCAGAAAGCACCGTCGGTCTGTGTGGTGGCATAGAATTCCACGCTGCCAGATAAGTGTCATTAACACTCTCCTCGCAATCCAACTCATCAGCCAGTATATTGTATGCAATTGTGCTAAGATATCTCTGATACTTATTCTGTGTCTCTGTTATTGCAGACTCTTCCCGCTTCCAATAAAGCTCCACAATCTCCTCATCATGCATATGCACATCCTCCGTAGTATTAGGCCTTCACTTATCATCTCGTAAAATGTTGTTGCAGGTTTCAGTTTTTTTAAATTGTTTTATATTTAATGAAAGCGAAGCATATGCTTCGCTCTATTAACAATATATGCAATTTTCAAAAAATTCAAGCCCTTCACTCCGGCTTATATGTCGTAACTATTTGCTTAACATAATCACGTATATCGCCATTTTCTTCGTAGGCTACCTTTTCGAGATTTTCCAACTTAATCAAAAACTCTTCTTTATCAAACTCCATTGGTTTGCCGATATGTATCAGTTTGTTATCTGTATCCTGCAAGCCTTCTTCTTCCATAAGAAGCTCCTCATAGAGTTTTTCTCCGGGTCTCAATCCTGTGTATTCAATCTCCATATCAACGCCAAGCGTTAAGCCTGATAACCTGATAAGATTCTTTGCCAGATCATCTATCTTAACAGGCTGTCCCATATCAAGTATAAATATTTCTCCACCCTTTGCGTATGCACCGGCTTCCAACACCAACGACACAGCCTCAGGAATTGTCATAAAGTATCTGATAACATCAGGATGAGTAACTGTAATAGGACCACCCGCCTGAATCTGTTTCTTAAATAGCGGTATAACAGAACCGTTGCTTCCCAACACATTACCGAATCGAACTGCAACGAACTCTGTCTTAGACTTTTCGTTATAAGTCTGTATAATCATTTCACAGATTCGCTTAGTTGCCCCCATCATATTAACAGGGTTAACTGCCTTATCTGTAGATATAAGCACCATTTTTTCGCAACTGTACTTGTCTGCCATACGTGCAACATTCCATGTACCACACACATTGTTTTTAACAGCCTCATTGGGGCTGGTCTCCATAAGTGGTACATGCTTGTGTGCCGCTGCGTGATACACAATATCCGGCTTATACTGTGCAAACACATCCTCAAGACGGGACATATTACGCACAGAACCTATAAGTGCTATCACCTCCGTCTGCGGTTTCTTAATCCTTAATTCCTGTTCTATCTCATAGGCACTGTTCTCGTATATGTCGAATATTATAAGTCGCTCAGGCTCATACGCCACCAGCTGTCTGCACAACTCTGAACCAATAGAACCGCCACCGCCTGTTACCATTATGGTCTTCCCTTTTACATAACCCATGATTGTATCAAGATTAACCTGTACCGGTTCTCTGCCGAGCAAATCTTCCACATCGACATTACGGATTTCGTTAACGTTGAACTCGCCGTTCATCATCTGATGAACAGCCGGTACTATCTTCAAACTGCAATCCGTATCCTTACATATACTTATTATCTTACTCTTTTCCACGTTAGAAGCGGATGGAATCGCAATTATGATTTCATCCACATCATATTTACGAACCATCGCCTTAATACAATTTCTGTCACCGGCAACTTTAACACCTCTGATTGATTTGCCAATCTTTGACGGATCATCATCAATAATACAGGTAACCTTCGCATTTTCCATATATCTGGCATCCTGTATCTCTCTTAATATTACATCTGTGGTATTACCTGCCCCGACAATCATAAGATTATACTTGTCCTTAGTATGCACACGACTATTCATAGCGCCTCTGACCATTCGATACATAAATCGGCTGGCTCCAAGTGCCATAATCATAAATACTGCTGTCATAAAATAGCAGGAACGCGGCAATCTCCAATCCACAAAAAATGTAAAACTGATATGTACAACCTCTGCCACAACACTAGCCTGAACTATCTTGTACACTTCAGTAATACTTGCGTACTGCCACAAACTCTGATACATTCCGAACATCCAGAATATCATTAAAGTAATTACAGTATGAGGAATCACATTTATTAAAAATGCATCCATATATTCTGTAGGAATCTGGGAAATAGCAATATCAAATCGCATGATAAGTGACAAAAAAACTGCACCATTAATAAGCAGGATATCTGTTATAAGTAAGAATACCCTGCGTACAAGCAATTGCATATTGTCTTTCTTCGTCTGTTCCATAATACTATTTTATCCCTTTCAACCATTTAGGCAGCTTTATAAATCCAACCAATGTTCCAACACCGTAACTCATATGTAACATCAAGAACAAAAACGGCAGGCACAGATTAGTAATATTGCGTTTTTCTTTTGCCTTCACCACTGCAAACACTGCCATAACTATAGCCAGCAGCCAATACAATCCCCACATAATTCCTGTGAGTAATCCGACTACATTGTATAAAGGAAGCAGTGCATTAATAACTGTTCCCGGAACGGATAATATAATCGCCAGTACAAAAAGAAACGGCACATAATGATACAGCGACAAACACTTAGGACACACCCCTGTTGTCAGTCCAATCCAATATCCATTCTGATATTTCTGCCTAAGCATGCTTCCAAGCGTTCCCCGAATATGTTGATAAGACCTTATATCCGGAGCAAAAAGCAATTTGTAACCGGCTAATCTCATTCTGTAATGAATTTCATTATCTTCTGTTCTCGCCAAATGTTCATTAAAACCACCAACATCTTCAAAAACTTCTCTTCGGTAAGCCGCATGGAACAATGAGTTCACATATGACATCCCCGGATTATTGCGATACGGTGCAATGCTTGAACCAAACATAGAAGTTTCCGCCAGATATAATGTATTTTTCCAATCCGTAGGATTATCAACTATATTGGGCCTTTCACCGCCAACTATATTCTCACCGGACTTAAGCCAGATTACATTCTTGCTTACAAAATCTTTTGGTATGGACGCATGAGCATCTACTTTTATTATAGCTTCTCCCGTATATGCCGAAAGTGCCACATTCCATCCGCAGGGCAATGTTCTTTTAGGATTATCAAGCACCTGAACTCTACTATAATCCGAACTTATGGCAAATTCTTCCATTATGGCTTTAGTACCGTCTGTTGACGCACTATCCACCAGAATAATTTCCATCATACTATGATCATAGTCCTGTGCATCAATATCCTGCAATATTCCCCTAATAGTCTTTTCTTCATTGTAGGCAATAACACATACCGTAATGCGCATAGTCTGCGTACCTTCCTTACTTCTTTCTGATTCCTGAAAGAACTGTTTCTATTAGAACCTTTAACTCAATCTTCAATCCAAAATTCCTAAGGCTTTCAAGATTATATTTCATCTTGACCGGAAGTATCTCTTTCACATAGGTTTCATCCGCATTATCCGCATCCATCAAAAGCTTGTCCTCGTTCTTATAAGCGATACTTGTCCAAGAGGTAAGACCTGCCGGCAAAAGAAGTGTGGCATACATCTCAGGTGTGTACTGCTTCACATATTTCTTAACTTCCGGACGTGTACCCACCAATGTCATATCTCCCGCAATTATATTAAACAACTGCGGAAATTCATCAAATCTATAGCGGCGCAACACTTTACCCACTTTAGTAATTCGTACATCATTATTAACTGTTACCTGACTTCCAAGCTCCGGTGCGTTGTGAACCATAGTCCTGAACTTATATATATTAAATATTCTTCCATACTGCGTAACCCTTTCCTGCCTGAAAAATACCGGTCCTTTGGAATCACGCTTAATCATTATGGCAATCACGAGCATAGGAAGTGCAAGAACTATCAAAGCTCCTACTGACACTACTATATCGATTACTCTTTTCATCTTAAACCAGCCGCTGCGCTTCATCAGTATATTATAGTAGCGTCGCACTTCTCTGGTACGCATTTTCTCCGGAAGTTCAGTCCACTTTCTCAATTCCATAACTAATTCCTCTTTATCTTAGTTCATTAAACTTGTCTATAACATACTGCACCTGCTCGTCTGTAAGACAAGTATGTAAAGGCAGTGAAATCTCGTTATGATACATGTCATACGCATTAGGAAAATCTTTAATATCAAATCCCAGATTTTTGTATGCCGTATGCAATGGCAATGGCTTGTAATGCACATTGGTTGCCACGCCGGCCTCTGCCATGCGGGTAATCAAAGCATTGCGCTCAGCCTCGCCTTTTCCCACAAGTCGTGTAAGCATAAGATGACCGCTTGAACTGTACTCATCCGTATAATGTGTAAGCACATCCACATCATCAGCCTTAATACCTTCGGTGTACTTTAGGATAATCTCCTTACGTCTTGCAAGAAGTGCGTCATAACGTGTCATCTGCACAAGACCTATGGCTGCCATAATGTCAGTCATATTACACTTATAATATGTTCCCACAATATCGTATTCCCATGCACCGAGCTGTGTTTTCGCCAATGCATCCTTAGACTGTCCGTGAAGTGAAAGCAACATAAGCCTCTTGTAAATATCTTCATTATCAACACCCGGTATATCTCTCCAAACAAGGCCACCGCCTTCTCCCACTGCAAGATTCTTAACGGCATGGAATGAATAACTTGTAAAATCTGCACATTCACCGCTCATCTTGCCATTTCTTGCCGCCCCATAACCGTGGGCTGAATCAGCCAGAATGAGAATATGTCCCAGCGCCTTTTGCATATCACTTGCCGGCTTAAATATGTGCTTTTTAGACTCTACTATGGCACGTATTCTGTCATAATCCACCATAACTCCTGCTATATCAACCGGAATTATAGCTTTGGTCCTCTCTGTTATAAGTGCCTCTATTGCTTCGTAATCAATATGATATGTTCCCTTCGCCACATCAATCAGTCTAAGTGTGGCTCCTACATGACACACAACACTTGCGGATGCTGTATAAGTATACGCAGGAACAATAACTTCATCCCCCGGTCCTATCTCAAACAGTCTAAGCGCCATCTCCATACAGGCAGTTGCCGAATTAAGTGCAACACCTCTCTTAGTATGGCAATAATCCGCCATCTTTCTTTCAAATTCTTTAGTTTTAGGGCCTGTTGTTATCCAACCGGAACGTAAAACTTCTGCAACTGCATTAATCTCTTCCTCCGTAATATCCGGCGGAGAAAATGTTATATTGAATGAACTCATACTGATACCGTCCCTTCTTAATCCTTCTTAGTCATAGCCGGAAATGCATAAGTTAAATCTCCTGTTGCATTAGCTATTGATATAGTGTAACTTACCGTCTCATATCCGCTCTGTGCCAATGTTATTATCTTATTCCCCTGGCTCTTATCAAACTCACATGGCACTGTCCCTACATACACACTGTCAACATAAAGAGATGCACCTGTAGGTGCCGTAACCTTCACTACATACCCCTTTGTCTTGTCCGTTGATGATGTTGTGGAGGTAGTTGTATCTGACTTCACCATATCCACTATAAGTGTTTCATAGGCTGAATCTACTGTAAACTGCATATAGTATTCTTTGTAACCGTTTGCCTTAAATACTGCCGTGTGGGTTCCATACGACAAAGTATGCAGACTTTCATGGGACATCTCCTTGCCATCCAAAACCATTATGGCATTGTCTACATTAACCATAAACTTAATTACACCATTCTGAACTGCCGGTCTGATATACTCGCTAAAGTCAAGTACAGACTCTTCTCCCGTTTTGATAGTGACATTCTTTTCACCACGCATCTTACCGTTCTGTAATTCTACCGTATATGTTCCCTCTTGAACGGTAACCATCATATCTTTCGTAACTGTGAGCAACTGCTTGTTTCCCACACTCACATATCCATTAATAAATGCATCAACTCCCGTCAGTTTTAAGAAGCCGTGCCCCTTATCAACCGTAATGGAATAAGTAGTTTTCCCAACTCCCCTTATGGTAATTTCATCCTGTGGAACAATTGCTGAGGCTGTTATTTTCCTACCCTCTGACAAAACTACAGTGTTACTGTTGTAAGAGAGCTTAACTGAACCGTAAGCAATAGTTTTATTAATATCATCGATGTCAAATCCGGTAATCGCCTTCTTTTCCCACGCATCCTTTGATGCATATATGGTCTTTGCCATGCCCTTTGAATCACACACCACATCATATATCTCACCGACCTGCATCTTTCCTGCAATAATCACCGAATCATACTTACTTTTTATATCAGTTCCGCCATGATACGAAACCTCATATTCAACATACTCTGTCATATCAACAAAATTCATCTTCATATTATTGACATCCAGATGAGTAAACACACCCTTTATAACAATCTCGTTATTGGAATTAGTCGGTGCCTCCGTAATCGGCTTTGTTGGCATCGGTAAGATTTCATTCCCCGGAACAATATCCGGCTTTTTTTCCTGACATCCGGGCACGACAATTAGTAGCGATGCCATAAGTAACAACGCTACCAGTCTAAAACCTATTCTTTTATAACTAAATGGTCCACTAAATATCATATTCATATGTACCTCACTAACCTCAATGCATACTTCCTCAGTTTAAGTAAATTTTATCACATTGGCGTACCTTATGCAAATAACGTTTCTATAAATTCTTTACGTTTCACGTTCTGCTCTATAACAACATTTAACTTCTCAATACTTTTAGGCGGTATCCACGCCTTATTCATATTAAAGTAGTGATTAATTATCTTCCAATATTTCTCCGGAAATGCAAATAGTGCTGCCAGTATCTCAAGATCTGCCTCTGTCACCATTCTGATTTTGTCATATTCGTCAATCATTTTGTAAGCCAGCTCAATATTCCAATCATATTTCTCCAGAATTTTTCTCATAAACTGATATAAATCCACTATCTGACACTCATTTTTAACTTTATCGAAATTAGTAATACACACCCCGCTTCTTACAAACATTACATTGTGATAATTAAAACTTCCATGACTTAATTCTCCTTGTTTCACGGCATTATCCAAACGCCTCATTATATCTTCTTTTTCAAGGAGCGTCATGGCATCCCTTGCCTCATTATAAAATGTATTAATACTGCCGTATGCCAGCATTTCAAAATCCTGTCTTCGTTTTTTTGTTCTCAAATAATTAGATGCCATCTTTAACTCTTTTGTATGCCTCATATATGCTTCGTACAATGATTCAGTTTCCCGTTGAGGATACAACTCACTTTCCGTTTCTTTGCTACATTTTATAATAGGTGCTGCTTTCTCCATAACTATATGAAGTTTTGCAAGAGCCTTCAATGTATCACATATATCATCAATATCTCTGTTATTGCATTCTCTCCCCTCAAACCAGTTTTTAAGTATATACCGTCTGCCTTCCTCGTCAGTTGTAATAATCTCCCCCTCTTTATTAGTCATGTATGTATCGATAAGCTCATAACCACAGTATTTAATTGCTTTTGTCACCATATCTTCTTTTTTATAAAATGCATCCGGATGAACACATTCTAAAAACAATTTAAGCCCCTGACCGGTGGACAGTATCATTCCACCACGACCTCTGGACACACGCCTTACATCAATATCATACTGCTCTAATACTTCAAGCGATTTTTCGTTCACAACTCTCCCCCATTCTGCCGCCACTAAGCTGCGTAATATCTGTCTTATCATATGACACATTGTTCCTAAAAATTACTGAAATTTTTCTTGCAAATATTCTTTAGACAATTATAATTAAAGTATATTTTTTGCGGAGTATGATTATATGATTAATATTATGTGTGTAACTAACCGGCACTTATGCGAAGCTGCCAACTTAGATTTTCTTTATAGAATTGAAGAAATCGCAAAATATGCTCCTGCCGGAATAATTTTGCGAGAGAAAGATATGACATCGGACGAATATAAGAGACTTGCCATACAGGTTTTAAAGATATGCGAGTCACATTCTGTACCATGTATATTACATAATTTTCCTGATGTCGCTATTGAACTAAAAGCAACCTCCATTCATCTTCCATTGCATATATTACGAAAACTGGATAGTGACACTAAGCGACACTTTCACACCATAGGTGCTTCCTGTCACTCTGTTGAAGACGCAACAGAAGCTGAATCTTTAGGCTGTACCTACATAACTGCAGGTCACGTATTTACTACCGATTGTAAGAAAGATCTTGCTCCACGGGGCCTTGAATTTTTAAAATGTGTATGCGATTCCGTGAACATTCCTGTATACGCCATCGGTGGTATCACCAACGAAAATCTCGCTAATATTGAAGCTGTGGGAGCCGCCGGAGCATGCATTATGAGCGGATTAATGACCGGAAGTTTTTCTTTTTAAAATCAGTATGGGGCTCATACAATGAGCCCCCACTACCGATGATTATATATTCTTTTTCATTCTTTCCTTGGCTTCTTCTACAGTCTCACCTTCCTTTGTAAAAAACACATCCACGAACTTATCTGAGACCTTATTAAATCCATCCACTACTCCATCTTCAATCTTCTTGTAGCCTGATACCACGCCATTCTCAATCTTCTTATAACCTTCCACAACATTTTCTGCAATTTTTTCATTAACATCTGCAATCTTTGACATATCTAAATTCTCCTTTATGTTTTCTTGACGCAATCCGTCTTTATTTTTATGAGCTTATAATAATGTGGATTTGTTTTTAAAATGCTAATGAAATATTAAAGGTATGTTAAATTCAACAAAAATTGACGGCACCCTAAAGTGCCGCCAACTCTTTAACTTATTGAATTGATTATTACTTACCTAATTCTATATCCATTCCGGCAAGTTTCTGCATAATCATAACCGCATCTACTGTGTTAACCACACCATCGCCATTGACGTCAGCAGCATCCTCATCAATTTCTAAGCCTGTCATTCCAGCAAGCATCTGCTTAATCATAACTGCATCTACTGTGTCAACCTCACCGTCACCACTAAGGTCACCGTATGTAATATCAGGTACATATGTATCCTCTACATACTTATCCTCAAAGTCACTTGTAACATCGCCAACATAGTTTGTAGAACCGATAACATCTGATGCCTTTGCAGCTGAATTAGCTGAAGCTACTGCTGCATTAGCCTCTGTCTCTGAAATCTGTCTTCTGCCTGCATTGATTGCATAGCCCGGACCATATGATCCAAACTCATAGAATCTTGCATTTGAAGCTAAATTTCCAGACATATTGTCATAAGAAACTTCTGCATTAAGAATGTTACCCATATATGTGTTAACCCAGATAACACTTGCGTCTGCACCCCAAGGTCTTGCAAGATAATACTTTGTACCTGTGCATCTTTCATCAGCTGTAATCACACAGTTATTAAATACTAAACCGTATGCTACGCTTTCGCCTGTCTTAGGAGCACAGATAACACCATTATCTCTTGTCTCTACATATACAAAGCGAATTGTACAATCATCAAATACCGCATTAGCATCACCTGAGTAGATGAAGTCAACTGAACCCTCAATCACACACTTGTTAAGATAGTGCTTTCCTGCATGCAGGTACAATGTATCCTGTACACCTGTAAACTTCACGTTAACATATGAAGCATTGTCTGCATCACATCTGAATGCGTCTGCTGACTTGTTAGACTTATTGTCCGGTGTGAGGTAATCATAATCGTTCTTAATAGAAATATTCTCTATACTGAAGTTCGTAGCTGTGCTCTGTACATATACTGCACACCTCTTATCCATATCGCCACCGGCCTCAGCAGCAGAACCCATTCCCCACTGCTCATCTGCAGGATAGCAGTGAATCAATGTATTTTCTCTGTCCTCACCGATAATCGATACATTTGCCTTAGTAACAACTAATCTCTCTTCATAATCACCTGCTAATACAAGGATTACAACTCTTGTAGCACCATTAGCTGCATCTACAGCTGCCTGGATTGTGTTAAATGTCATCTTGCCGTTGATTTCAACGCCTTCTGCTGTACCGTTAGTCTTGTCAACAACGAAGTCATAATTTGTGAGGTATACGAAATTGTATGCCTGTCTTGTCTTGTTACCGGCTTCGTCTGTGAAGATTAACTCAACTTCATTTCTTCCTTCAGGAACATTTGTCTCGAATGCAAATGTGCCATTCTTCTTAAGTGTTACTGCGTCACCTACATTCTCTCCGTTAACAACTAACTGAAGTGAACCTGCTGCACCTACAGCACCTTCCAATACAACTTCTCCGTTAAATACTGTATCATAAGACTTCTTTGTAATGAAGATTTCTGTTGCCTCATCCTCATATACATACTCACCTGTACGGTCGCTTGCAACTACTGCCCATACTGCATCACTTGGATTACTAAAGTTATCCTCTGTGTGTGCAATAACTGTGTAGTAATATGGCATATCCTTATCTACAACTGCATCTGCATACTCTGTGCCATCAGCAGCATTAACTGTAGCAAGAAGAACCTTGCCTGCTACACCTTCATCATATGAGTAACGATATACTTCATACTTAACTGCTCCGTCAATTGCTGCCCAAGTTAAAAGAATAGAACTCTCTGTTGCAGTAGCTGTTACTACAGGCTTTGGAAGTGCAGCTGTAATGCTGAACGGCTCTGAATTCACATAACCATTAAGCTCACCGTCTGAACCAAGCTTACCTGCAACTCTAAACTCATACTTACCAGACTTTGTAAGTGGATATACATATGATGTCTCTGTTGTCTCATCAAGTACAACCCACTCTCCGTCATTGTATCTCATCTCAAGTACGAATACACCATCACCGCTTGCCGCCTGAGCAATATCCCAAGTAACGCTGATTGAATCTCTTGTATCTGCTACTTCTGCATTGATACCAGAAGCGATTGGTGCTGTACCAATAGGAGCATAGCAATCATTCTGACTATAAAGAACATTGCCTTCGCTGTCATAGTACTTCATATTAGTTACTGTTGCTGTTGCATTAGAAACCATGAAGCCAAATGAAACTTCTGCATCTTTACCATTCTCTAAGAACAGCAAGTGCTTGTCATTATTGTACTTAAACTCAGCTTCATAAGCTTTACCATTCTCATCCGTAGCAGTAACAATAAACTTGTCAGCTGTCTTCTCCACTACAAAATGTACCTTCGAACCGGCTGCAACTGTTGCATCCACAAGACCTGCACCAGCCATGTCAGAAGCACTCTTAGAATACATACCTCTAAGGTTAGTCAAGTTTCTGATACCTAAAAGTGAAACGCCTGTCTCATTAAATGCACCTACATAAATACCACTTGTATTACTTGCAAGACCTGAGTTGAGAACTACATCCATCTCAAGCTTGTTAAGTGCTGATGTAGCAGGGAAGCCATAGTAACTTAATGATGGTGAAACCTTACCATCTACAGTTCCTATTGCACCACCTGTCTGTACAAGCACAAGCTTCTGACCGCTTGGTGTAACTGTAAGTGATGAGCCTGTACCAATATTAGTAAGAATCTCAGGCATTGCTGTCTGCTCTTTAACTGTAGTCTTTGCTGCCTCATTCATAACTGTCATAGCATGAAGATATGCAGAACCTGAACCTGTATATGTAAATACCAACTCTCCTGCCTCTCCTGTATATACAAAACTCTGTGTAGCTCCATCAGTTCCAACCGCTGCCGCTACTGATGCTGGAGTAACTGTACCGCCCTCAGGACATGTAACTTCAATATTACCTGCATTAGCATACTGACAAAGTGACAATGTCACTGTAGCATTACCTGCAACCTTTACCTTAATAGATGCATTTGCACCCC
>JAFQIQ010000028.1 GCA_017397445.1 Lachnospira sp. | reverse complement strand
TCCATCACCGTCACTTGTACTGTCATAACTACTCTCCTCTACCCTTACTCTCTCTCCTGCCTTACCAAGGGTGTACTTATACTCTGCTATAAGCTTTCCGGCTTTGTCTGTCACGGTCTCTTTTATTAGACGCTGACAAGAATCGTATGTATAAGTTGTCTTTACACCATTAGAGTATGTTACTGCACTTCTGTTGCCTAGTATGTCATACTCATATGTTGTTTTGTTACCCTTACCGTCTGTTACAGAAACTAAGCGGCTGTACTTATCGTACTCATACTCTGTCTTATTGCCAAGAGCTTCCACCGTCTTTAGTCTGCCATACTCATCGTAAGTGTAGCTTACCATGTTGCCCGCTGCATCTGTTACTGATGTTACTCTGTTGTAGTTATCATATGTATAACTTACAGTTCCGCTGTTATCACATACCTTAGTTAACCTGTGTTTGTCATCATAAGTGTAAGTGATGGTGTTATCAGCTGTTTTAAGGCTAATAAGGTTATCATACTCATCATAGGTGTATGTCCACTCCTGACCTGCGTAGTCTGTGTATGACACTACATTGCCTGTTGAATCGTACTTGTATGAAAGCTTCTTACCCAGTGGGTTTGTGATGCTCTCCACTCTTCCTACTGCATCGTATGTGTAGGCTGTGATGTTACTGTTAGCGTCCGTCACTGTTCTTAAGTTACCGTTGGCATCATAGCCGTAAGTGTAACTGTTGCCAAGTACGTCCGTTACTGCTGTAAGTCGGTCCGCCTTATCATAGCTGTAAGTTGTCTTTCTGCCGTACCGGTCTGTCTGGGATACCACACGGTTTCTTGCATCATACTCTGCACTTACACTGTTTCCGTCAGGGTATGTTACTTTTATCACGTTGCCGTTGGCATCGTATTCATAGCTTACGGTGTTTGAAAGCACATCCCTTCTGCTCTTTAACCTTCCGTACTCATCATATGCAAAGGTGTAGGTGTTACCGTTATCCTCTATGATGGCGGTATTTCTGTTGCACTCATCATATGTGTAAGTTGTTCTTACACCTGTAACAGTTGTTGTTGCAATAAGGTTGGATACTGCATCGTACTCATAGGTTTCGTATGTTCCGTCCGCATATGTGTACTTTATGAGTCTGTCCAGCTTATCATACTCCATCTTTACGGTAAGACCGTTTCTGTCAGTGGCTGTAAGGTTGTTGCCGTTGGCATCATATGTAAAGGTTTCATATGTTCCGTCAGGGTACATTACCTTTACAAGGTTTCCGTACTTGTCATACCCGTAACTTATCCTTCTTCCCTTTGCATCAACTGTGGCTGTGATGTTGTCATTGGCATCGTACTCGTAGGTCACTGCATTTCCTGCATTATCAATGCTCTGTATTATGTTACCTGCTGTATCGTAAGTGTAGTAGGTGGTAAATGTTACATTTTCGCCGTTTTCTTCTCTTGAAACGGTTACGCTTGTGCAGTTACCCTTGTCGTCGTAGGTGTAGTCTGCCTTTTCGCCCTCTCCGTTTACAGTTGAGGTTACACGTCCCTTCTCATCATAGGTTGCCGTGTAGTAGATGCCTATTGAGTCTGTGATGCTCTCCACATTGCCATCCGCCGTGTATGCAAAGCTGGTTGTGTTTCCAAGTGCATCCGTAAGCCCCGTAACCCTGCCCTTATTGTCGTAAGTGTAGGCTATCTGGGTTTTGTTATGCATCCTTATTCCTGATATGTAGTTCTCCTGTGTGTATACACATTCAGATACCTTACCGTCAGGGGCGGTTACCTTAATCAGGTTGCCCTTATCATCGTAACTGTATGTAGTGGTTCTGCCAAGGGCATCCGTTGTTGACATTACCTGATTTTCTTCGTTGTAGGTGCTCTTTGTCACATTGCCGTAAGCATCCGTTACCTGTATGGTGTTTCCGTTTTCATCATACACATATACGCTTGTGTTGCCTCGTCTGTCCTTTACGGTCTGGCTCCTTCCCTCGCAGTCATATGTGTATTCCACCCTGTTTCCATCAGCGTCCACCAGGGCTGTCAGTCTTCCACTCTCATCGTATTCATTTCTTGCTGTTGCGATTCCAAGAGGGTCGATGATTTCAATAAGGTTGTGTTTGTCATCGTATGTAAATCTTACTGTTCTTCCGGCCTCGTCCGTTACCGCCACAAGGTTCTTATCATCGTCATATGTGTAAGTAAGTGCGTGTCCGTACGGGTCACTTGCACCTGTTATCAAACCGTCACTGTTACGTGTGAATCGGACGCTCTTACCGTTAGATGCTATGTATCCGTCATCCGTCACTTTAACTTCATTACCGTTTGCGGTAACTATCTTCGTTACGCCGTTACCTGCATCAAGGTAATACCTGTTACCGTTTTCGTCTGTAAGAACGTAGTTTACCTTGTCGTAGATGCTCTCATCTTCAAAAAGCAGTGTGTAGCTGTTAAGCACTGTGGCTCTCGCGTTGCCGGCTATCTGAAGTTTAACATCCGGATTAGTTACACATCTGAATCCTATGGTAACCGTAGTTATAGGCACTAACGCACTTCTTGTGGGGTCAAATGTCATCTCGAACCTATCACTTGTACCATCTCCATAGGTTACTATCACGTCGTGACTTATGGTTTCCGTAAGCTCGTAACCTAAAGATGTAACACTTCCCACCTGCACCATCTCATAGCCTTTATATATAGGATTGCTCTCTGTAAGAGTCATTCCTGATATGCCAAGGGTCCAGCCGTAGCCGAAGTCTCCCATGTGTTTGTTGCGGCTGTCGTACTGACGGTTAACATTGATGGTTGTACCTGCTATGGATGCCACTATATCAGTAAAACCAATATTCATATTACCAAGCTTCAGGTTACCCTCTACCACATACTTTCTTACAACCCGGTTTCTGTTTCCTGCTTTATCCACTGCCGTTAAGCGAATCTCATACTCACCGTTCATAAGAAGGGTTGTATCAAGTGTTCCAAGCGTGCCATCCTTTACAGGCTGTGTGCTTTCTGCGATTAACTGATACTCAGACTCCCCTGACATTCTGTATTCAAGTCTGTAGTAGTCAAGTTTCGTTTCATCATAGGCAAAACCTTTGATTTCGGTTGGTGCATTTAATATTTCTCCTGAATCAGGGCTTGTAAATCCTGCCATCGGGTGGGTTTTGTCCGTATTTTCCGTCACATAACTTTCAGTTGTTGTTATATTTTTAGTACCCTCGGTATAATCAAACTCCCAGGTTCTTGTGGCTACGTTACCATATATATCAACAATATCTAACTTTACCTCATATCTTCCTGCTGCAAGGTCGTCAGTGCTAATATTATATGCCGACACTCCCGCTTCAGCATCTGTAACACGTGCAACTTCCCTGTAATCAGTCTGTCCGCATTTTACATAGCTGATAATGTATTCTTTAAGCCGGGAAGCCTCTTTCACCCATATGTCTATGCTTAGTTCACTTTCATCATCTGACAGTTTTATATCTGTTATGTCCGCCATAGACCATACATCTGTCTGAGCCGTCACATCCAACGCTTCTTTGGCTTTGGTGTACTGTATGTTCATGGTTGATGTGCCTGTGTTACCGTACATATCTTTCGCGGTTAATCTTATGATGTACTCACCGTCTGAAAGCTTATCTTCACTGATTATGTAAGAACATGCACCTGACTGTATGGTCTCTGTACTTACAAGCTCTGTGTATATATCACTGTACGCTTGGGCATATTCCAGCACATAAGCTTTCAGCCTGCCCGCCTCTTTAACATTAACATGCACCTCAAGGTCTGAACTTTCCGCCACTGTATTAACACCTGACAATTCAATTATATCAGAGGTCTGTATGCTTTCACTGACAGCCGTTGTGGCTTTTACTTTTTCATACTTTAAGGAAGCTGTATATGTACAGATGTTATCATACACATCTTTTGCCGTTAATCTTAACTCATATTCGCCGGTTGCAAGACTTTCAGCGCTTATTGTATGGCATATCTTTCCTGCCCGAATATCTGTTATTCTGACAATCTCTGTATATGTTGTGCTTCCGGCACATACATAATCAAGAACATATTCTTTTATGTTATGTGTATCACTTATATCAATATATACTTCCAGCTTACTGTCGTCATCTGACACACTAATGCCTGATATCTTTATTGTATCGGATACTTCCCCCTTATGCGTAAGCTCTGTTGTATCTTTAGCCTTAACATACTCAAGTGTCGTATTGTACAGACAACTGTTGCCGTATGTATCTTCTACATATAACTGTAACTCATATACACCTTCAGTAAGGTTTTGTGTGTTAAGTCCATATGTCTTTGTGCCCTCTGTTATATCTGATTCTCTAACAATCTCTGTATAAGTTTCCTGACCTGACTTTCTGTATCCCAGTACATATTCCGAAAGGTCTGTATTGTCATACACTGTTATATCTATATTAAGCTTTGTTCCGTCTTCGGATATTGTCGCTCCTGATATCTCTGACATGCCGGATATGTCTCTTTGCTTTGTGACATTTACGTCCGTTACCGCCTTTGTGTACTGCCACATTGCACTGTATGTACAACTGTTTCCGTATATATCAGCAGCAATTAATCTTAACAGATATTCTTCGTCCGACAGCTCATCAGCACTTATATGATAAACAAATTCCCCTGACCTGATTGCTGTTACGCACGCAATTTCCTTATATGTATCTTCACCTGCCTTTGCATATTCAAGAATGTATTCTTTCAGGCTTTCGTTGGCATTTACCTTTACATACACATTCACCGAACTGCCGTCCTGTGATATATTCACGTCAGTAAGCTCAATTGCCTCTGTTATATCAGCTCCCTCAGTTACATCCGCCTTATTGTCAGCCTTTGTATAATCAAATATGTAGCTGTGGGTACAATTGTTCCCCCATATGTCCTCTATGTACAGATACAGCTCATATCTACCGGTCTCAAGAGTGTCCGACTTTATGACATATGTCTTTTTGCCTTTTGTAACATACGTTTCTGTTGCAAGTTCTGTTAACTTGTCATCATTCACGTTTTTGTAACTTAATATGTACTTTGCAATATTATCACTGATATGGATTCTGCAGTCTGTAATAAGCTCTTTTCCATTCTCCGAAAGTGTAACCCCGGATATTTCGCCATAAGCCTTTATGCTGTCAGGATCAGTTAATATTAACGCATCATTAATAAAGAGGAATAACTGTACTGTCGTTACCTCTCCTGTTACTTCTTTTTCAACGGTCAGACTGAGTGTGTGTAGACCTGTCTCAGGCTTTATAAAGAGCACACTGTTTCCGGTAGCAGCAATGGTTACTGCCGTAACACTATGGTCGGATGTGCATGATGTTATAATATAGCCGTCTTCCACGCTTAGTGTTACATCATCTCCCTCAAAGTATCTCTTGCTGTCATACCATGTCTTCACATCCGGCTTTGACTCATATACCTTAAATTCAGTCTGCCTTCTAAATGTGTTACCGCCATTACCCTCTGCACATATACTTAGGGTGTGGTTACCCTGTGTTACAGACGGTATCACAAAGCTTGAAATATCTGACACGTTATATACATTACCGTCATATGTTACTGTAGCCGTAGTATTTTCTTTGTCTATATCCGTTGTTACATATACCGTATCTCCGGCAACATAACCTGTCTTGTCAAGATTTATGTTAAACACCGGATATATAAGTGACATATCGTTAAGACTTACGGTTACCTGTGGCTCACTCACGGTTATCTTTACTTTATCCGAATATTCAACTATTCCGTCTCCATCCGTGTCAAAACCGGCTTTAAGGGTGTGAATACCCTCATTATCAAATCTGTAACTTAACTGATTACCTTTACTGCTAAGCTTAACGCCATCTATAAACCACTGACAGTCTGAATTTATCCTGCTGTTTGACTGCGTATTAACCCTATAAGTGTACTCTGCATTTTTGATAACCTGTGTTGTACCGCTTATGCTTACTTTTTCTATGGTTTCGGTTTTCTGCCCTGCCTGTTTTTCTGTATTTCCACCTATTTCAATATAGTCAATCTTAGAACTTTTTCCGTCAGCAGAAGCTTTAATCTTTACATTAAGGCGTATGTATCTTCCCTTTAATCCGGAAAGATTATCATTAACCGTCTGTAACGGCACACTTGTAACATCACTATGTGTGTTGGCAGCACCTGCTGATATTATTATGTCTGAGTTGTTGTTGTATATTGCATTTACATCAAGATAGCTCCATACGGTATCGTCTGTCTTGCTGTCATATACCACTTC
>JAFQIQ010000273.1 GCA_017397445.1 Lachnospira sp. | reverse complement strand
TCATCACGAAAGGTTTTAAAACATTCTTTATCCACATACTGTGGGAACCACTGAAGCCCGTGTGTACTTGGCCCTTTAAGCTGAATTTCATTGCCCTTGGCATCAACCAGCTTAGTTCCTACTACATGAAGACCGCCATATGCCTCTGGTGGAGTTGCCGGTTTGTAATCTGTATTTCCTGATGAGGAACCTGAATCACCCGAACTGCTGCCTCCGGATGAATTATTACCTGAAGAACTGTTACCTGATGAGCTGCCATTATTTCCTGAATTATTATCCGCAATATTGTTGTTACCAGTAGACGAATTACCATCCGCCTCCATAACATAAGTCGTTATAGTATGTGCCGAATCCGTTCTGATAACAATCCCTATATTGCTTATACTGCCACCTTTTGATATTGCTGCATTGTAAGACTCTGGTTTAATCACCAGATATTCTCCACTTGTTTCTGTTGCACAACACCACTTATTATCAACTGTAAGACCACTTACAATAGGTATCTTAATTGACCAAGAACCCACATCGGAACCACTGTTATTATTTACAACTAATGCATACTGTACAAAACTTTTTCCACCGCTCTCCCAAGAATTACTTGGAGTAAATTGTGCTGTCACGCCGTTTGATATATCTGACGACCCCTGACTGCCACTGTTAGAACTATTGTCTGTATTCTCTCCCTTATTCTCACTGCTGTTCGTAGCACCTTCTGTTTCTTTGCCACCATCCGTATTACCACTATCTGCTATAGTATTACCGTTAGCATCTGTACCCGTCTCAATATTAGTTTCTTTATCTCCTGTCGGATTGTTCTGCGAATTGCAACCTTTCATAACCAAGACCGTTATCAACACGGTAATTATCACCAACGCTACTGCTCCGATGCCAATCAAAGCACCAAGTTTCTTTTTACTCATAAGTTCCTCCCTTTATTTCGTACTGTACTTTATAATCATAAGCTCAACGCCCATCTTATCATTAATTCTGCCATTCTTCACGCGTTCTTCAATATCTGCACAATCAGCAAGAGCTTGTTTCAGCTGCTCCCTGGTAAAATATTTAGCCTGTGTCATATATTTTCCAACAATAAACGGCGCAACTCCCATAGCTTTAGCTATATCAGCATTGCCTTTACCATAACTCATCTCATCCTGTACCTGCAATATACCGTTAAACTGACGAACCAGCATATATAAAATACGCATAGGCGGCTCTTTCAAAGTTAACAGATCATAATAAAGATTCAAAGCCTGTTGCTGTCTCTTGCTGGCAATAGCTGCAATCATATCAAATATATGACTTGTGGTCTGAGTTGTGCATACAGCCTCCACATCAGCAACTGTTATGACATCTTTATCCATGCAGTACGTAATAAGCTTATCCATCTCACTTTTTATGATATCCATACCTGCACCGGTTTTTTGAAGCATACGTTCCACTGCAGCCTTTTCAATTACCTTCTTTTCATCCTTAAGCATTCCGGTAATCCACTTCTCTAACGTTGCCGTAGTCTGCGGTTTCATCTCACAGACATACCCGACTTCACTTATGGCTTTATAGACTTTATTACGCTTGTCAGTTTCTGTTTCAACCATAACAATTATAAGATAATCCGGCATATTCCTGATATAATCTGCCAGTTCTTCATTAGAACTTTTTAAAAAACCACTATCCTCAATAATTATAAGTCTATGGTCGCTAAAAAACGGCAACGTATTACCTATATCAATAATCTCTCTGACACTAAGCTTTTCCCCTTCAAAGTAAGAGTAATTCATAGAATCATCATCTATAATTGCAACTCTAAGCTTATCTCTGTACTGCTTTCTAAGATACGCTTCTTCTCCGTGTATCAGATAAACACTTTTATATTCACCTGTCTTAATATGATCACTTATAATCTTCACTTTTAAGACCAACTTTCTTTTTAACCTATATGGATGTATTATAACATCTTTTGTCTCTTTTGTCATCTTATTAAAGTCTTAACTGTCTTTTCTTCAACCTTTATGGTTATCTGTCCGCTTTCAGCAGTTATGTACACCTTTGCCCCAACATTTTTAAGTCTCGTTAATGTATCCTTGTGGGGATGTCCATAACTGTTCCTTTCCCCACAGGAAATCAATGCAATCTCCGGCTTTACTTTACTCAAAAACTCTGTGTTAGAAGAATATTTCGAACCGTGATGTGCCACCTTTAACACTGTAATATCAAGTTTTTCAGTGTAATTAGCATTTAAAATCTCCTTCTCACCGTTTTCTTCCACATCTCCTGTAAACATCATAGCAAAGTCTTCATATTCCATCTTGTATACAGCAGAATAATCATTCGTGCTAACATAATCATAATTCACTCCCGGATGTATACAATTAAGCTTAAACCTGCCATCTGATGATGTATAAGACATTCCGTCGGAAATATATAATACATTTATATTCGCAGTATTAGCTTTCCGAATAAGTTCAATATATTTATCCTGTGATTCCCTGTATTTTATATCAGGAAGCACAAGATTTTTTATGACAAATGTATCATCCTGCATATCCATCAACTCAACAATTCCGCTTATATGATCTGTATCAGCATGACTTATAAATATATAATCAATGCAGCTTACTCCATGAGAACGAAGACAGGGATATATTCGAAACTCTCCCACGTTGTTCACATCTGTACTTCCCCCATCAAACAAATAATTCTCACCATTATATTGCACATATATACACTCACCCTGACCTACGTCAAGCATACGAATTACAAGACCTTTTTCTCTTTCAGGTATCAAAACCACTAATGCAATCCCTACTATAGCAGCAAGAATAACAGTCGCATCATTTTTAATTAATTTGTTACGCCCTTTCCCCCGTCTTAATCGTGCCATATTCAGACTGACAAGTATTACAAACATCCCCAGCACTGCATAAAACACTATACAGTCCATAAGTTCAGGTCTTCCTGTAACCCATATGTTTCCTGAAAGATTATCAAACACGCCGCACAGGAATGTATATAATTTAAGTATATAATGCACTGTTCCCATCAAGAAAACTGCTATATACATATTAAATGCCCCAACTACAGCTACTAATAAAGCACATAATAAAAGCAGTGACATCAATGGTATTACCACTATATTAAGAAACACACTATATACCGGAACCTGATAATACTGATACATAATCACCGGCAATGTTACAAGGCTTACACTCACACTTCCGAACAAATTTCCTAAAATAATAACCAACATCTTGAGCATCTGCCTCCTGCCAATTTGCCTCTTTCTATCCAGTCTGTCCGCTTTTTTGTCTAGGGGCTCAACAAATATTTTAGCAAACGCCGGATACACAACCGATATTCCTATAATTGCTCCAAAGGAAAGCTGAAATCCCGTATTATATATTATAAACACATTTTCAATTACAAGTAATATTGCCGAAAGACTTAATGCTGACAAAACATCATAAGACCTCCCCAAAACATCAGCTCCCATACTGACAATACACATAATTACAGCTCTCTTAGCAGACACACTATTACCGGTCATAACTGCATATAACAAAAGAACAGTCATACTTACTGCAAATGGTGCAATATATCCCGACAACACACGCTTAAAAAATCGGTATATCAACAGCCCTATAAAAGATATGTGCAATCCGCTTATGGCAAGTATATGTGCTATTCCATTATCCTTATAAAGTTCATAAATATCTTCATCGATATAATCTTTATCCCCAAGAACTACTGCTTTAAGCACCCCTGCATCTTTCGGATCTGCCACAAGTTCAAATACATAATTCAGTTTTTTCTTTAATTCATTTAGTATTTTCTGTACTCCTGACACATTTTTAATCAATACAATATTTTCTGTATTAATTCTGTAAAATATTGACAAGGAATTATAATATTGTTTCACATCAAACTCCCCGTCATTACGAGGTCCTTCTATTACCGAAACTTCACCTGTCAAGCCTATAATATCTCCTGATTCAAGAAGCTGGCCTTTTTCATCGTATATTCCGACCAAAACAGTAATATCTTCCACAGCATTAACCTTACAATCTTTAAGCAATACCGTAGCACCATATTCTTTTACAGAAATATTATCCACTCTGCCTGTTATGTAAATTTCACTATTCAATTCATTAATTAGGGAATTATTATGAAACGACACCGTATATGTCGCATATAGAAACATGCCCAGACAAATCATAGCAAGTATGATAATCCTCGGCACGCAATTTTTAAGTGCTTTAACAAGAACACGCTCGCTCCCATTATGCCAATATTCAAAGAAAGTGATACTCACCAATCCGACAATATATATAGGCAAGCACCACTCATATCCGGTGACTGTGCCAATAACTGCCGTAAGAATCGACACAGCCACCCATACTAATGGTCTTTTCAATTATACCTCCGTTACTTTCCTTGATAAACTTTGTTGTTATCGGTGCTTCCTTCTACAATATCATAGTTAAAAGTTAAATTTCCGTTAATCTTAACCGTTTCACGATATACTTCTGTTGTTTTGCCATTGACTAATATTTTAACAGAATCTATTCCGGGAAGGCTGCAAAGTGTATTAACTATGGAATAAACAGGTAATTCCGCAGATACATTTACCATCTCTGTAAGAAAAGAAGCATCCAGATTAACATAACATACTCTTTCATTAACTGTTATATCTAACACCTTAATCGTTGCCGGAACAGTTGCCTGCATATTTTTCTCCGATGGTCCTTTTATAATCTTTTCAACCACAGTTCTCTCAAGAGAGGCATTTTTACTGTACGCAATTTCTTCACTGTACTTTACTAATTTATCCCCTCGTTCATTAGCATAATACAGGGCAATCTCTTTCCACTGAATACTATCCATCCCGGCTGCCGAGTCATCAACAAAATCTGATGCATCGAGCAAACCAATCAGTGTTCCATCCGAATATTGTGCCAAGGCACCATCTACATATAACTGAATGTAGGTTACACCTTCCATCTGAACCAGTGTCTTAACCAGACCAGCCCTTAAAAAAAGCTCAACATCACTACTCATTTCATTGTACTCTTTACTAAAATATACATCCAAAATAGGTGACCGATATTCAATCTTTTCAACTAAGACATTATCCGGAATGACAGACTTTCCATCCTTCTTATTATCCGAACTCTTTAACTGCTCTATTAACTCCTTTGCCAATTTCTCGACCTTTGTTGTCTCTGAATCATACTTGTATGTGAGTAACTCCATCCCTTTGGTGCTCTTATAAAACACGTCATACCCAGTTTCTGAATCTTTATTATTACTACATCCTGTTGCAAAAAGCATAAGAATCAATATCATTGGCAAAAATGTTTTTTTAATTGTTCTACCTAATATCTTCATAAACATCCTCATAAACGCAACTTTGTTATCCAATATAGTTAAGCGGGATTCTGACTGTAAATGTCGTACCTGCCCCTTCTTCACTATGCATCTTTATCGTACCATGATGCATAAGTATAATCTTTTGAACAATTGCAAGTCCCAGACCTGTTCCACCGGTTTCTCTTGATCTTGCTTTGTCAACACGATAGAATCGGTCAAATACCTTATCCTGACTTTCCTGAGGTATTCCTATACCGGAATCTTCTATTCTCACGTAAAAATACTGATAATCTGCATTCAGTGAAACATGCACCCATCCGTCCTGCTTATTATACTTAATAGCGTTCTCAACAAGATTAGAAATCACCTGTATAAACTTACTTTCATCAATCTGTGCCACTACCGGTCTAAAACTTTCAAATAAAATCTCAACATTTTTCTTCTGAGCCAGCGGTTTAAGTCTTTTAAGAATAATTTCGATAAGTTCATTAAGATTAACCGCCGAAATATTAAGTGCTGAAGAGTCCTTGTCCATCTTCACCAGAGCCAACAAGTCGTCTATAATCTTACTTTCACGGTCTATTTCATCAGTTATGTCCTGCATAAATTCTTTATACAACTCAACAGGTACATCCTCCTGCATATTAAGCGAGTCTGCCAATACCTTAATGGATGTTATTGGTGTTTTCAATTCATGGGAAACATTAGATACAAATTCCTGACGACTCTCATCAAGAACACTTGCTTTATCCATAATCATATTGAAATCATTAGCAAATTCCTTAACTTCAGTCCATCCCCTTGTTTCTATCCTTCTATCAGTATGTCCCTCTGCGATTTTTTCCACAGTAGTAAATACTCTGCTGACACTTTTAGCCATAAATCTATACACTGTATAAATAATTGCAATAAGTAACACGCTTATGGCAACAAGTACTGTTATATCATGCTCACTTATTCTTTTTACAACCGATGTAATCTCTGCTATATCTTTATCAACAATAAGCACTCCTATAATTTCCTCAGATACATTATATATAGGCACAACAGCTTCCAAAGTCCCCGTTTCACTATCATACTGTGCAACATTCTTTCCTGTTGTCAATGTTTTGATAGCTCTTTCATTAATGACGCTTTTTCCATTATCTATAGAATATGAATCTGCGCGTATAACAAAATCGTTGTCCAGTGCTCTTATTCTTACGGAATTAATCGTAGAATACCTTATGTGTATGGAACTAATTCCGGCTTTATTAGCCTCATTGATAGTTGTATATTGTGCATAATCACTTGCAATAATAGTTGCATCAATCTGCATAGCCGCTATCTGAGATTCAACTAAACCATCCTCATAGGAATTATGTACAATCAGCAAAATTATCCCCATAGGAACAAGCGCTATAATTGCGGTAAACAAAAACAGCGCCATCTTTATGCTTTTTATTCTGACAAAAAACCAATTTATCGCTTCACTTAAACTAAAGTTAATATGAAACTTACCTGATATATTACTTTTCTTAGACATAATAATAGTATCCTAAGCCCCATTTTGTATGCACATATTTCGGCTCACTAGGATTCTCCTCAATCTTTTCGCGTAAACGTCTTATGTGAACATCTACAGTTCTTGCATCTCCCGGGTAATCATATCCCCATACTGTATTAAGTAAACTATCTCTTGAATATACTTTATTAGGATTCTTTGCAAGTATTTCCAACAATTCAAATTCCTTAGCTGTAAGATTAATCTCTTTATCGTTAATAAACAAGGCTCTACTTTCACAATCCAGCTTCATATCCCTAATCTTCAAAACACCTGTGTCTGCTTTAGGGGCTTCTTTCTTGGTATTTCTTCTGAATATAGCTTTAATTCTTGCCTTAACCTCCAATATATTAAAAGGCTTAGTAATGTAATCATCAGCACCATATTCAAGTCCCAGAATCTTATCCATATCATCGCCCTTAGCAGTTAACATAATAATTGGAACATTAGAAAACTCTCTAACCATCTGACATACTTGTAATCCATCCAGCTTTGGAAGCATTATATCCAACAATATAATGTCATATTCATTATTCTTTATCATCTCTAACGCCTCTTCGCCGTCGTATGCACATTCAACAGTCATATTATCCTGCTCCAGACTAAACTTGAGCCCCTTCACAATCAACTTTTCATCATCTACAACTAATACTCTGCTAGCCATAACTTACTCCTTAAACCTATACCATAATATAATCTTTTATCTTTTCGTATGCAGCTTCCTTAATTCCATTGACTTTCATAATATCTTCAACCTTTGAAAAGTTACCATGTGTCTGACGATATGCAACTATATCCTCAGCCCTTGCCTCCCCGATTCCCGGCAAAGTCATTAAAGTAACTTTATCCGCAGTATTGATATTAATTCTCTGCCCGGAATATGTCCCTTGAGCAATCATCTCACTCTTTGAAGGCACATACACCCTTCTTCCATCTTCAACAATTTCTACCAGATTAAGATAATTTCTATCCGCATCCTCCAAAAAGCCACCGGCCTTATCAATAAGCTCATACAAACGCATACCTTCCTGACAGGTGTACACCCCCGGATTAACAACTGCCCCACATATATATACGTAAATATTTTCTGTTTGGTTGTGTAAACTTTCAATTTCTTCCCAACCGCCATTAATTTTGTATTCATCCGTTGTCTTTTCTTTAGAATTATAATTATCTTTTATAAACTTCCGTCCATATATGCAATATATTACACCACACACTGCAATGACAAGAACAACCAGAATATTCTTAAACAATATTCTATTCTTTGTAATTACTTCAAGTATCTTATTCATAATATTCTCCTTAATTCACTATATGAATCAAGGCATTTTTGTACATATATAATTGTACAAAAATTATTTTAATAATACAAGTGCAAATCTCTCTTAAATATAGTACAATATATAAATATTAGATTTTTTAGGAGGTCTGTTTTGAAAACGAACAAGAAACATTTGGCTAAGAAAAAATTCAAATGGATTGACGAAATCAGCAATGGTATTCCAAGTGGCAATATCACATATCTGCTTTCTTTCGTCATACCACTTGCCATACTGATTGTGCTTTACATAGCAAAAGATATATTCCCATTTGGTAACAGATATTATCTGCGCTCGGATATGTATCATCAGTATGCACCATTCTTCTCAGAATTATGGCATAAAATCAGCACCGGAGAAAGTTTCTACTACACTTGGGACACTGGTATGGGTACTAACTTCATATCACTTATGGCATATTATCTTGCCAGTCCTTCCAACTGGATTATAGGACTTTTCCCTCAAAAACATATTGTAGAGGTTATGAATGCATTTATCATTCTTAAACTTTCAGGCTCAAGCCTCACATTAAGCTACTACATATCTAAGCATTTTAACACTAAAAAATGTACTATCGCACTTTTTGGTATGTTCTATGCTTTATCCGGATATATAGCAGCATACAGCTGGAACGTTATGTGGCTTGACTGTATTTTGTTATTACCTTTGATTATATTGGGACTTGAAAGACTGGTAAAAGAAAACAAGGGCTTTCTTTATTGTATAACATTAGGTCTTTGTATCTTTACTAACTATTATATTTCAATCATGGTTTGTTTAAGCGTTATTCTTTACTTCTTTGTACTGATTATCTCTTATGACGGACTTAAGAAACCTATTGTTTACATTAAAAAGTTTTTTAACTGGGGATTTTACTCATTACTTTCCGGCGGACTTGCAGCCTGCCTGCTTCTGCCTGAAATATACACATTTTCACTTTCAAGCTCAAGCACAATTTCTTTTCCTAAGAAATTAACTGCTTACTTCTCACTTTTGGAGATGATGGCCCGCCAGTTAATTAATGTAGATGTTCACATGGGACTTGAGCATCACCCTAATATATATTGCGGTCTTGCAGTTTTACTGCTTATACCACTCTATATTATGTGTAAGAAGGTTGATAGCCGTGAAAAAATCGGTAAATGTTTTATTTTACTGATATTCATTTTATCATTCAATCTTAACATACTTAACTTTATATGGCATGGTTTGCACTTTCCTAACAGTCTTCCTGCCAGACAGGCCTTTATATACATATTCTTCGTACTTACGATGAGTTATGAAGCCCTGCATCATATAAAGAGTTTCAGCAAACGACAATTCACAACTGCATTGTGGATTCCGCTGACTCTGCTTATTTTCTACGACTACATATTTAAAGACAGCGATATGTATGATTTTAAGATTTTTTACATCAGTGGTGCCTTTGTCCTTGTATATGCACTGCTTATGTACCTTAGAAGAACAAAAGGTCTTAAAACAGCAATTGTCTTATTTGCAACATTTTTAATAGCCATATTGGAATGCTCAATCAATATAGCATCCACAGGTTTTAGCACCACAAGCCGAACATCATATCTGCTTGACTATGATGCTGTAAAAACCGTTACAAACACTGTATACGAGAACGATTCATCATTCTTTAGAATGGATAAGATTACAGGCGCACGTACCAAAAACGATGGTTCTTGGCATAATTATCACTCAATTTCAACATTTTCATCAACATCAAGTGCCGGAATGAGTAAATTATACAAGAATCTTGGCCTTATAGGCTCAACCAATGCTTATGCCTATGACGGTTCTACGGTTGTAACCAACTCACTTTTCAGCGTAAAGTACTTAATCAGCAATCAGCATCTGGTTGAGGACAATCTCAGAACCTATTATACAGGCAACAATGGAGAGTTTATTTACCAGAACACCTACACGCTCCCACTTGGATATATGGTTCCTGAAAAATTTGCTAAAGAATGGAATTATGTAACTATAAACAACGGTATCGAAAACCAGAACTATCTTGTAAGACAGATGACCGGAATAGTAGATATATTTGAAAATATGTACACTTACAAAGGCTATAGCGACCTTATGTTTGATACAACAAAGAGCGGACATATCTACATCTCTGTTCCTTCTGCTGAAAACTACAATGATACAATATCGATACATGTTGCTAATGAAACACTTACTTTTGATAACTTAAAGAACAATCCTCACGTTCTCGATTTAGGTTATGTGGAAGCCGGTACAACTATTGAGTTTTACACAGCATCACCTGTATCATGCAGCGTTTATGTTCTTAACGAAGATAAGTTACAACAGATGTATAATAAGTTAAATGCCGAAAGCTTTAACATTACAGAATGGGATGATACTCATTTTGAAGGAACAATTAATGCACAGAATGACGGAACTATGCTTTTATCAATACCGTACGATGGTGGTTGGTCAGTTTATGTTGATGGCGTAAAAACAGACACATTCCCTATTGCCAACGCATTAACAGGTGTTAATGTCTCTGCCGGTCAGCATGACATTGAATTAAAATTTGTACCTGTTGACTTTATTCCTGGTTGCATTCTTACCGCATTATGCATTATTATATTGATTGCGATTTATGTTGCAAAACGTAATATAAATCTTGGTAAGCTCAATATTTCCAAATTGCCTGTTATTGTACAGTACCTTATAGACGCTGATGACAAGGTGATAAGCATTAAAGAGACTAATGAAACTACCGAAAAAAAGTCTAATACTAAAAAATCCGCCATAAAAGAAATAACTAAGGATATCGATGACATGGACGATTTTGACAATATTGAATTAGACGAAGATGAAGATGATGAAGAAAAAGGAGAATAACTATGAAACTTTGGGGCGGACGCTTCACTAAAGAAACTAATGAACTTGTTAATAATTTCAATGCTTCTATCTCATTTGATCAGAAGTTTTTCAAACAGGATATTCAGGGAAGTATAGCACATGCTAAGATGCTTGGTGCTACAGGTATTATCTCTGACGAAGAAAGCCTTGCCATTCAGGAAGGACTCAAAGGAATCTTAGCTGACATTGAGTCAGAAAAACTTGAAATTACCGATGAATACGAGGACATCCATACATTTATGGAAGCTACTCTTATTGAAAGAATCGGTGACGCCGGAAAGAAGCTTCACACCGGAAGAAGCCGTAACGATCAGGTTGCTCTTGATATGAGACTCTTTACAAGAGAAGAAGTTAAAGCCGTAGATGCTGAAATAAAGGAACTTATGGCTGTTATCCTCCGCATTATGAAGGAAAATACAAACACTTACATGCCGGGCTTTACCCATCTTCAGAAAGCACAGCCTGTTACAGTGGCTCACCACTTTGGAGCATACTTTGAAATGTTTAAGCGTGACAGAAGCAGACTCCATGATATATATGAGAGAATGAACTACTGTCCTCTTGGTTCAGGTGCACTTGCCGGAACTACATATCCTCTCGACAGAGAACTTACAGCTTCATTGCTTAATTTCTACGGTCCTACTCTTAACAGTATGGATTCTGTTTCCGACAGGGACTACTTAATCGAGTTTTTAAGTGCTCTTTCTATTGTTATGATGCACCTTAGCAGATTCTCTGAGGAGATTTGTGTATGGAACTCTAACGAGTATAGATTTATTGAGCTTGATGATGCTTATAGCACAGGAAGTAGCATTATGCCACAGAAGAAGAATCCTGATATTGCGGAGCTTGTTCGTGGTAAAACTGGCCGTGTATACGGCTCTCTTATGAGTTTACTTACTACTATGAAGGGAATTCCTCTTGCTTACAATAAAGATATGCAGGAAGATAAGGAACTCTCTTTTGATGCATTTGACACAGTTAAAGGTTGCGTAAGCCTTTTCAGAGGTATGATTGACACTATGAAGTTCAATAACGAGCGTATGGAGGACAGTGCTAAGAAAGGCTTCACTAATGCTACTGACGCTGCTGACTACCTTGTAAAGAATGGTGTACCGTTCAGAGATGCTCACGGTATCGTAGGACAGCTTGTTCTTCTTTGTATCGATAAAGGAATTGCTTTGGATGACCTTTCACTTGAAGAATATCAGGCTATTAGCCCTGTTTTCAAGGAAGATATTTACGAAGCAATCAGCTTAAAAACTTGTGTAGAAAAGAGACTTACTCTCGGCGCACCTGGTCCGGATATGATGGATAAGGTAATTGCTATATGTGAGGAGTATATGAACGATTAAATCTTAATACACCCCAAGAGGCACCAGCCGTGACATCCACGACTAGTGCCTCTTTCTTTACAAATAACTTTTACAAAAGCCACTTTTCTACACTCTGACCTTTGTTCCCTTAGTATCTCTATGAGCCATCTTCATCTTTCCTAAATCAATACATTTACCCTTATACTCTGTGCTTACGTCATCACCTTCAGTTATAAGATAAACATCATCAACAAAGTCATCTTTAGATAACTTAATACCTCTTACTCCAACTGCTCCCTTCTTCTTCATAGGAATCTCCGTAAGTGGGAACTTAAGGAATACGCCTGCGTTAGTCTGAAGAACAACATTCTTTTCACTAACAATTTCTTCCTCTTCAATAATTGTTCCATCATAACTGAAACGCGAATAAACCTCAACTCTGGCATCTGTGGTATACATTCCCTGTAACAAATCACCTTCATTAAGCTTAGTAGCAGCAACTGTCTTTTTAGAAACATCAAACTCAACTGCATCAACAAGTTTCATCATACCCTGTTTTGTAACAAATAACATCTTCTGATTCTTAAGTTTTTCAAAAGCACAAAGATATATGATACTTTCACCACTACTGTCATAATTGCCCAGATTATCAATAGGAGTTCCCTTATCCCTGAACTTTCCAAATGGGACATCTTTTATCCTAATCTGATGCAGATTACCATTATCGGTAAATATACATATCTTATCGGTATTCATACAAGAGAATATATACTTATTCTCTGCATGAACTGCATCTCTGTTACGCTCATATGCTGCCATATCAATAGTTTTAGCATAGCCGAAACGATCCATAATGAACATCACTTCCTGCTCCGGTACCTTTTTCTCCTCCAAAACTACAGCTTCCGCATCTTCTATAACAGTTCTTCTCTCAACTCCATATTCTTTCTTAATCTTTAAAAGGTCAGCCTTAATAACCTTTGCCATAGCAGACTTGCTTCCAAGAATCTTTTCGTACTCTGCAATCTTCTTTAAACACTCATCATACTCTTTCTGAAGTGCTAAGATTTCAAGACCAATCAACTTATAAAGTCTCATTTCAAGTATTGCTGTAGCCTGACGCTCTGTGAAATTAAGCTTAGACGCTTCTGTCATTGAACTTTCAGACTTAAACTTAATCCCCTCTGTAACACCTGTAGTAAGACATTCCTTTGCCATCTTAAGATTAGAACTTCCTCTAAGTATCTCAATAATAAGATCAATAATATCACAGGCTCTAATCAAACCTTCCTTAATCTCTTTATTATCAAGTTCTTTGTTTAGAAGTGTTGTGTACTTTCTTGTAGCAAGCTCGTATTGGAACTTAATATGATGCTCAATAATCTTCTTAAGACCAAGCGTTTCCGGTCTTCCGTCCACAATAGCAAGCATATTAACACCAAATGTATCTTCAAGCTTAGTTTTCTTGTATAAAAGATTTTCCAGATACTTAACATCAGCATTTTTCTTAAGCTCAAGACATATTCTGATACCCTCTTTTGAAGACTCATTTGTGATATCCACTACATCTGTAGCTTTCTTAGACTCTATTAAATCAACTACATCTGATAAGAACTTGCCAATATTAGCACCTATCATAGTATATGGAATCTCTGTAATAACAAGCTTATCCCTGTCACCGCGCTTCTCTCCCGGCTCAAATGTTACTTTACCACGAACCTTAATCTTACCAGTACCATTTTCATAGATTTCTGCAAGTTCACTTTTATTAACAATAATACCACCTGTCGGAAAATCAGGTCCCGGACAATACTGCATAAGTTCCTGTGTTGTAATCTCCTCATTATCCATATAGGCACATACCGCATCAACAACTTCGCTTAAGTTGTGAGTAGGAATATTAGTTGTCATACCTACAGCAATACCCTCTGCACCGTTAATAAGAAGATTCGGTACTCTTACAGGAAGAACTTCCGGCTCCTTTTCTGTCTCATCAAAGTTTGGAACGAAATCCACGACATTTTTATCAAGGTCTGCAAGATAAACATCCTGTGTAAACTTCTTAAGCTTGGCTTCTGTGTATCGCATAGCAGCAGCACCATCACCCTCGATAGAACCAAAGTTACCATGTCCGTCAACTAAAGCCATTCCCTTCTTAAAATCCTGCGACAATACTACCAATGTCTCATATATTGAACTATCACCATGAGGGTGATACTTACCCATTGCATCGCCAACAATACGTGCTGATTTTCTGTGTGGCTTGTCGTGATTAAGCCCTAACTGATCCATTGCATACAGTACTCTTCGCTGAACAGGCTTAAGACCATCCCTTGCATCCGGCAAAGCTCTGGCTGTAATAACGCTCATTGAATAGTCAATGTATGACTTTTGCATCAACTCAGAATATTCTGTTTTAATAATCTGTTCTGCCATTATCTAACCTCTTTCTTGTAAATCCAATTCTGCCTCACGGCGTAAATTAACCTATGCATCGATCTCAGCCTCGTTGGCATGAGCATATATAAACTGCTTTCTTGGTGGAACTTCACTACCCATAAGCATAGAAGTAACCTCCGCCGCCATACGGGCATCCTCAATCTCAACCTGTTTTAATATTCTTGTATCCGGATTAAGCGTTGTCTCCCACAACTGTTCCGGGTCCATCTCACCAAGACCTTTGTATCTTTGAAGAGTAAATGTTCCGCTTGCATGATCTTTTCTATATCTTTCAAGGGCCTTGTCATCATACAGATACACACTGTCGCCCTTCTTGCCCTTTTTACCATCCTTTTCAGCTTTCTTTAACTCAGCTCTGTAAAGTGGCGGTGTAGCAATATACACATGTCCCTGATTAATCAGTTCCGGCATAAATCTATAGAAAAATGTAAGTAACAACGTATCAATATGCGCACCGTCAACATCCGCATCCGTCATAATAATAATCTTGTTATATCTTAACTTGCTTATATCAAAGTCATTACCATAGCCTTCAAGGAAGCCACAGCCGAAAGCGTTAATCATAGTCTTAATCTCTGCATTAGCAAGTACTTTATCAATACTTGCCTTCTCTACATTAAGAATTTTACCACGAATAGGAAGTATTGCCTGTGTCTTTCTGTTTCTTGCCGTTTTAGCTGAACCACCGGCTGAATCTCCCTCTACGATAAACACTTCGCACTCATCAGCATTGCGACTCTCGCAGTTAGCAAGCTTTCCATTACCATCGATGGAAAACTTCTGCTTTGTGAGAAGGTTAGTTTTAGCCTTTTCCTCCGCCTTACGAATCTTTGCAGATTTTTCAGCACAGGCAATTACTGACTTTAATGACTCAAGATTCTTATCAAAGTACAACTGAACCTCATCGTTAGTTACAGAACTTACTACCGTTCCTGCATCCGGATTATCAAGCTTAGTCTTAGTCTGTCCTTCAAAACGCGGAGCAGGATGTTTAACTGCAACCACAGCTGTCATACCTGTTCTTACGTCCATACCTGTAAAATTGGCATCTTTCTCCTTCAAGATACCAAGTTCTCTGGCATACTGGTTAATAACCATAGTGAACTTCGACTTAAAACCTGTTATATGGGTACCGCCTTCCTGTGTATAGATATTATTACAAAAACCCAGTATATTCTCCTCAAATTCATTTACATACTGGAAGGCCACTTCAACCTCTATACCCTCTTCACTCTTCTTGTAATACACAATATCACATACAGTCTCTTTCCCATCATTCAAATCCTTAACATACGCCTTAATTCCATCCGGCTCATGATAAGTTATCTTTTCCTGACTACCTTCTCTTTTATCCTCAAAATGTATTGTAAGTCCCGGATTAAGATATGCGGTCTCATGAAGTCTGCTTTTAATAGCTTCTGCCTTAAACACGGTCTTTTCAAATATCTCTCCATCCGGAAGGAATGTTACGGTAGTTCCTGTATCATTTTTTCTGCATGTACCAATTACATGCAGTTTTTCAACTACCTTGCCCTGCTCATAACGCTGTTTATGAACTTCACCACCTACACGTATCTCTACTTCAAGCCACACAGAAAGAGCATTAACAACTGATGCACCTACACCGTGAAGGCCGCCAGATATCTTATATCCTCCGTCTCCAAATTTACCACCGGCATGAAGCATGGTAAATACTACTTCTACAGCAGGGATTCCCGCTTTAGGATGAATTCCTATTGGAATACCACGACCGTTATCCTTAATCGTTGCAGTCCCATCAGCATTCAACGTAACATATATCTCGCTACAGAAACCTGCCAGATGCTCATCAACCGAATTGTCCGCAATTTCATAGATAAGATGATTAAGACCTTTTGTCCCAACACTTCCTATATACATACCCGGACGCTTACGAACTGCTTCCAATCCTTCCAAAATCGTTATGCTGTTCTCATCATAATTATGATTTGCCATAATTCCACTCCTATTTTACATACTGATTATAAATCTCTTCAAAATTCACATCTAATTGTGTTGTAGCTGACACACTTAGTCCGTCCCACACTTTTTTATTCACTGAAACGTATTTGTCAGCCTCATATGCCTCAAATGTTGCATTAAAGTTATCAAGCTTTTTCTGCTCTAAAATAACTTGCTTATTTGCCTCTGTCTTATTATTTTCATTATCACTTGTACATTTTATAATATAGTACTTACCTTCAATCTCAACAACACCACTTGTCTCACCTGTTTTAAGATTAAATGCCGCTTTTTCAAAATCTTCTACCATCTGACCACGTTTTAATTCACACTCATATTCATCTCCGGTATGCTCTTTTGCTACCAGATAAAAGGTTTCTCCGTTGTCAATTCGTGTCTTTGCTGCATTAATTTTATCCAGGCTGTCAGCACAGATATATTGAATAGTTATTACTCTTGCTTCATCTGCACTTATTTCAAATTCAAGATTCGATGTCATATCATCATAGAGTGTCTTAGCAATAGCAAACTCTGTAAACATCTGTTTAAGTTTTTCCTTAGTAACTTTTAACTCACTAATCTGATTCTCTGTAAGACTATTATAATAAGCATCCACAGCATTACTAACCGCATCACTCTGTGCCCTTGAAAGAACCACACCTTTTTCCTTAGCCATAATATTCATACATTGAACTCTTATAAGCTTAGCTTTAACCTGCTCCTTAGCATATTCTTCAAAAGTTACATCACCAACCGTCTTTGACCATATGTCACTGCCAAGAATCTTCTCATATTCAGACTTAGAATCTGACATAAGAATCTTAGCCTCCATTTTATATACTGACTGTTTTTCAACCTTAAACAGCTTATCCTTACCAAATCCGGTTGATATATATATCAAACTTCCATTAAAAAACCTTATATACAAAAACGCCAGCAATACAACTAATGCTATAGCCACAAGCATTAATATCTGCTTCTCTCTATGTCTTATTCTTACCATAAACTTCCTTTCCGCTCCACAATATATTGTGCATCAAACAGTTGCCTAAACCCAACACATGGGGTTCCAAACTATAATATTATACTATAATAGGTACAAATTTACAAAGATTTTTTTATTAATCAAATCAATCAATTTCAACTATCCTGCTATATTCACGTAAAGGATAACATCCATCATGAGCCTCCCCCGGATACATTCGTGACATATGTCCTCCTGTGATTCTGACAAGGCCTGCCTTTGAAAGCATATTAACCAGCTGCTCTTTCTCTGTATCACTACACAATAGTCCACATGTCTGAAGATGCCCCTTATGTTTTTTCAGATTGCCTATAATCTGCTCTCTTGGGAGCTTCTTAATCCAAAGACTTCTAAACATATATGATAATTCCAGCTCACTATCCTGTTTAATTATTACACTTACACCGTCTTCATTAAGAATATGCCAATCTTTTCTTCCTTCTAATCTGTCATTATACAAACGAATGGTATTCTTTCCTCTCATACCTATATCAGTTTTACCGCATTTTTTATTGGCTTCTTTTAAAAGCTCGAAGAAATGCAGTCCTACCCGCCTAAGTTCTTCTTCATCCTGCGTATCCACAAATATTCCCTGACAGGATGAACAAAGCACTTGATTAGTCTCGCATATATGAAATGCAAGATTAGCTAACTCCTCATCTTTTGCATTTGTAGTAACATATGCAAAAGATAATTTATGCCCCCAGGCAATAATCTTAGTTTTAGTATCCGTCATATTCTTTGCTGCTTCAACAGCTTCATCACCTCCCCAAACTACAACTGCATCTGCAATATGAGCAAAGCGCTTTAACGTAACTATTTCTGTTGAAGGCACATCAAAAACATAAATATAGTCCTTTATATCAGGTTCAATTTTTATAAGCTCTGACAATAATGTTACTGATAATCCGTTATCACTTGCCGGCAGTTTCAGAATATTAATATTTCCTGCTAAAAGCCCCTCTATAACGCTGTATGCTGGCAATCCATCCACATTACCCGCTGCTATATGAAATAATATTCCTAATGGTCTTAACATTCGTCTTGTACCATTTTTCAGGCTATCCAAAGAGTTGTATCCTTCCCCTAATTCTATCTTACATTTATACTCTAACTCTTCCCTCGAAAACAACCTCGCCATACTTATGAATCTTTCATAGGATATATTAGCCATAGTGAGTAACGGTATTGCCAATTCATCATATTCACCATTCATAGCTCTTTTATATAAAATATCGCAGGCATTTATAACCTTTTGTACTGAAAGTACTCTGTCTTTGTTAAGTGTTGCCACACAATTTTCATACATTTTATCCAGATAAGCAGCTTCCACACTTGTATCAATAATTTCTCCATGTGCTAATATCATTGTTACTCACCTCCGTTCAACACTTTGTCAGCACCTGCTGCACAAGTGATAATATCTTTTATCCCAACTCTTCCAAGAATCTCCAACCATGGTGACTTTTCTCCACATTCACAACCTTCTGAATGCAAAATGCCTAAATCATCCGTCATAATACTTAGTATCGGAACACTGTCGACCATAGGAGTCAAAAGGTTAATTAATCCAACCTGTCCATTCTTTACAGGCTCCAAAGTATCTACATCTCTTATAATAACTCTGCCATACACAGGAACATGAAAATGATGACACCTGCAATCTGTATAAAGTATAGGATGCTCTGCGGCACCAAAAAATTCAAATATGTGTGATTCATCAATCCCAAGAATCTCCTTTACCAAAGCATAAAATTCCTGCTTTGCAACTTTCTGTGCATAAAACTGCTTCCAACCTCCTCCTAAAGTTATAACAGAACCTTTTGGCAGTGTTATCTTTAGCCCTTCTTCCTTCATCTGTTTTAACAAAAAATATGTGTACGCCGGGAAACCGATTGTTCTTACAGGAAATTTTGATTTACTGTATTTTATAAGTTTCTTCTTTAAGCTGTCCAAATCCGGAACATATCCATCTTTGGTATATTTTAAAGCGTAATCCCTGCTAAGCGCCGGTGCAAAATACGTAAAACCATATGCTGTTTTTGAAAACACCACTTTATTGTTTCGATTAGGCTCATAGCCGAATATTATGTAATGCGACGGCTTCAATGAAAACAATCCATGGTACTTTCCAACTCTAAGTACCATTCTAAGACCTCTATACAGGCTTCCTACATTAAATCCCATACTGGATTTTTTCCCGCTTGTGCCACTTGATGTAACCTTAACCGGCATTCTGTAAGATTTCATAGAAAACATTTCATTATGTTTAAAATATAACGTAGGAACAAATGGTATCTTTTCTATATCATCATACTTTTTTAAGTCAGCCGGACAAAATCCGCATCGATCCATAATCTCTCTATATGTCTTACAATTTTCATACTGATACCCGCAATTTTCCTGCATTGCCTTTAAAAACAAATCCTTTGAACCTTCCAAATCATATGGATTTTTGTACCTGAATAATTTCCCCTTATAGGACATCCCGTTTCCTCCTCATATAACAAAAGAAAGAGAAATCACTTGGGCCTGATATGCAGACCCAAGTTTCATTCCCTTTCTGACTTTAATTCTTACTATACAACAAATAGCAGGCACCAAAGCCCGCAACGGCAGAAAGTACCACAAACACTAAAATTAACCATATTGGTGTGCTTTTCTGATTACTTTGATGATTACTTTCTACTTCTTTGAATCCACCATCATCCGTAGCATCAGATGGATTGTCTAATTTATCAGAATTGCCATCCTGTACTGTATTATCACTTTCCCACGTAGCCGGTTCTCCTCCGCTATACTTAGGCATAACAACAACCACTACGTTATAAGTCTTTTTAGTTCCATCTTCAGCAGTACATACAAGTTTAGTTGAGTTATTTCCCTCAACCAAAGATTCAATAACTCCTGACTGAACTCCTGTTGCTTTAGCATCCTGAGCAGTTCCTTTTATCTCCCATCTTGTCCCTGCATCTTCATGTGGAAGATACACAACATATCCCGTAACTGATGCATCGAATTGGGGAGATAATTTACCACTGCTTAAAGATACACTGCTCACATTAGCATTATTACCTGCAACGTAATTAGGATTCTGTTTTCTTGTAACATTAATCTTATACGTCTTTGTGCTTCCATTCTGCGCCTTTACAGTTACTGTAACAGTATTGGCTCCAACTGAAAGATTCGTACCTGAAACCGAAACTGTTGCATCATTGTCCGCTTTTGTAGCATTTACTCTAATTGATGATACACTATAATCAACTTCTCCAATACTGTAAGTTGTTGTTCCTGCACTAAATGCCGGAGAAAGAGTGTATCCGTCAACACTAAGTCCTGACAAGTTATTGTCAGTAGACACAGGCTTTGCTATAGATACTGAATATGTTGCATTTCCTGCATTTCCCTCCGAACTGCCTGTTGTTGTAACAATGTTCTTTACTGCAATATCTACAGATGTCCCAGGCTGAAGGGAAGAATTCACTTTAAATGTTAATTTAAGAACACTAGTGCTATTACCTAACGGATTAGTCATATTATCATCATATGCAATAATTGTATTCCCGCTAATTTCTGCTTTCCATCCTGTTCTGGACGAAGAAATACCTGTGTATGTAACTTTAGAAGAATCATATGACAATGTTCCTTCTAAAGCATACTTCCCGCTGTCCGAAACCACCAATGTCAGTGTTATGGTATCACCGGCACGTACAGTATTAGTCCCCGTTAAGGATGCACTTGCTCCATAAACTGTAGAGTACAATGCTGTACTAACACCACAAAACAGCAATAATGCTGCAAGCACGCTAAATATTCTGTGCATAATTCTTTTCATCTGTCTTCCTCCATTTACTTAGCCACTACGCCAACTATATTGCCCTTCTTAAGAAGATGCGCTTTTACTGCCATAAAGTCAGTAATATTGATTTTACCGTCACCATTAGTATCTCCGGCCAGAGCACTAATATCATTAAGCAACGCTTTCTTTAACACATGAGCCTTTACTGCCATCATATCAGTAATGTTAATCTTACCGTCACCATTAGTATCTCCTGTAACAATCACTGTATATTTTCTCACTGTCTCATCTTCGTCAACTATAACCAAATTCATTCCCGATGCAAGTATTTCATTTTCTTCAACGATTGCACCATCTGAATACACCTTAGCATACTCCTTTTCATTAACAACTTCAAGTAATTCTTTTACAGTCATCCCAACTGTAATCTTACTTATCACATTATTTATCTGATTAATATCCACCACTGACGAAGTCAATTCATCAGGATATTCCGGCTCATCCTCTATGATTTCAAATTCAATTTCAAAACTGTCACAATAATTGCCAATACCATATATAGTAACAATCGCCGTTCCCACCGTTTCATTATCACTAACTGTATAATAATAATCCTTATTTTCTACAAGCAGATATTCACCATCGTAAATTGTAATTGGCGGTATCACCGGCTGACCTTTATAAATTTGCGTTTCGATATCGTCTGCATCAACATTCTCTATACTCCTGCAACCAATAGCAAAATACTTCTCAATACGCCCTGTATAATCACCTATACCAATAATAGTAACCTTGGCTTCTCCCGCTGATACATTATCCTCATACTCTAACTCATAGTCAATATTTTCAGCCAACAGATAATCATCATACATAATGTCTATACTGACCTCAATCTCTTCTCCGGTGTATTCGTATGTACCGTTTATCTTAATATCACAATCTTCAATATCTGTTCTATCATCTTCGGATTCTGACTCACTCTCAGATTCTGACTCAGTTTCACTTTCTGTCTCCGATTCGCTCTCTGACTCAGTTTCACTTTCTGTTTCCGATTCACTCTCTGATTCTGACTCTGTTTCACCTTCCGTTTCCGATTCACTTTCTATTTCTGTTTCGGTTTCACCTTCTGTTTCCGATTCAGATTCGCTTTCTACTTCCGACTCTGATCCTGACTGAGTTTCACTCTCTGATTCAGTTTCACCTTCTGTTTCCGTTTCACTTTCAGTCTCGGTTTCACTTTCAGTTTCGGTTTCACTTTCTGTTTCCGACTCAGACTCGCTTTCTGACCCAGACTCACTTTCCGACTCAGACTCGCTTTCTGACTCAGACTCGCTTTCTGACTCAGACTCACTTTCTGACTCAGACTCACTTTCAGACTCCGATTCTGTTTCACTCTCTGTCTCAGATTCCGTTTCACTTTCAGATTCTGTTTCGCTTTCAGATTCTGTTTCGCTTTCAGATTCAGAATCGCTCTCTAATTCACTTTCAACCTCTTCTCCTGTCTCGCCTTCTGTCTCAGGTTCAACAATTTTGCCCTCTGTTAATACAGTAACCACGTTAGATGCTGCTGCTTTTAATCCATTATATTGACCTGTAACAACACAATAATAATATCTTTCACCTTCTATATTTGTGTCCGGCCTGTACTCTTTATAAAAAGCACCATTAATCGGTCTGCCCTCTGAATCAATATTATCAGATACGTACCACTGATATTCATAGGCAAAATTTTCAAGTTCTTCTTCCATGTTAGCAGTTAATACAACTTCCTCGCCAACTTTGCTTTTCACATCCTCTATATCCACAACTGAAAAACCGTTAAGAACGCCTCCCACTTTAACAGGTGTACTCTGTGGATATGTAAAAGATGAAAATCCATCACTTCCTAATACAATAACATAATTAGTACTTTCATAATACAATGTTGTTGTTGACATATAATTGTCACTTACCGTCTTTTCCAGTTTCAGTGACTCACCGATATTACCATACCCACGCACAACATACGCTTCAGCACTGATTCCATCATAAACATAATTGTCCCACGTTACATACAAATTACTTCCCTGCACATACCACTTAACATTTTCAACGGGACTATGTTCCAGATATGTCATAGCTTTCTTTACTGAACTTACATAAACAGCCTCTTCCCCTGTAACATAGGCCCTCAATGAATAAATAACAGATGTACCGGGTTTAATATCCGTAGTATCTGCTGTATACTTGTAACTACCGCTTGGGACTTCCTGTTGTTCTATGCTTGCTACTTCCTCATCAGTTACAACTACACCATCCTTATCTGTGTATTGTCTGTATATCTTATATCCTTCTACATTTTCACATCCTGTCCAACTAAGGTCCACACTTCCGAAAACCTTATCATCCACTTCAAACTTTGCCGGAACTTCTATCTCTGACGATTCGACAACCGGTAAAGATATATCAGCATAGGCCTTATGAACATCATTAATGCTTATATATGATTGTACACTTACAGCTGCCACAAGTATAAGTGCCAAAATTTTTCTTATTCTATTACGACGCATTGTATACTCCCCTTTGCATATTATTTCTGTACACACAATGCATTATAACATTTTCTGGCAAAATGTACAACCTAAGATAAAACAAGAGGAACGCCTTTCAACGTTCCTCCCCATTATCATATATTAATAATTCTGTCAGCTCTTGCTATAGTTGTAGGCCGATGTGCTATCATAATTGTTGTTTTATTATCCATAAGCTTCTCTATAGCTTCCGAAACTAATCTCTCCGATTCGTTATCAAGTGCTGAAGTTGCTTCATCCAATATAAGAATCGGTGCATTTTTCAAAAATGCTCTGGCTATGGCTACTCTTTGTCTTTCTCCACCGGATAAACGATTGCCTCTTTCTCCCGGAACAGTATCATAACCATCTTCTAATTTCATAATAAAATCATGGGCTGAAGCTGCTTTAGCTGCCGCAACAATCTCTTCCATTGTTGCCCCCGGCTTACCATATGCAATATTATCTTTTATGGACACTTCATAAAGATATGGTTCCTGCGGCACATACGCAATCTTATCTCTTATCTGTCCTAATGTATATTCACCATAGGCTTTACCATCAATCGCAATCTTTCCGCCTTGCGGCTCATAAAATCCTAACAAAATCTTTAATATGGTACTCTTTCCTCGTCCGGATTCTCCAACAAGGGCAACACATTCTCCCTTGTTAATTGACATTGAAAACTTATCAAATATCTGTCTCTCCTCATCATATGCAAAATCTACATCTTCGACTGCAATATAGGCTTTATCGGCTGGTGCTTTTACATCATAACTCTCTTTTTCCGACTCCATATCAATAAATTCAAAAACTCTCCTTGCATGAGCCAGGGAATTAGTAAGCTCCGGCATATACTGTCCCAACTGTAAAAAATGCCAGTTAAAAGCCCCATACATAGTGTACACCGCTGCCAAGGCACCAATCGTTACGACTCCTGTCTTTAAATAATAAACGCCTATCATCAAAAACAATACCGTACATACAACCTCAAAGCATCCGTTTAAACTTGAAAGTGCTCCTGATAATACATTCTGCTTATGCAAATGCTTTGTAAATCTTGAATTGATACTCTTATAATCCTCTGTAAGTTTTTCTCCCGCTCCGAATATCTTAACTATATCACCGGCCGACAAAAGATTAGTCAGTTTTTCAAACATAGTTGCATTATCTTTAGATATTACGGTTCCGACATTCTTCATAGGCTTAACAAACAAACTGTTGACAAGTAATGTTAACAAACTTAAGCCCAGCATTGATAATGCAAGTTGCCAGCAAAGAAGCAACATTGGCACAAGATATACAATTACGGATATAGCAGGTGCCACCACTCTTCGAAATCTGGATCCGAATACATCACCGGCTTTACTTGTATCAAATATCATTCTTGATATAAAATCACCACTATGATTAGCCTCATAATATGATACAGGCAACCTTACTGCTTTAGAAAACACCTGTTTTTCCAAAGTTGCAATACCACGCTTTGCTTCCACATTGTATATAATAATGGCAAATCTCCAGATTAACATTGACATAACACCAATAGAAACATTTATAACAATTGACTTTAAAAGTTCTGATGCATCCCCGGTCTGGGCCATATTAAGAATGTCCTTTAAAAGATACGAGGACACAATTCCAAACACAGCATTAGCCACTGTTGTAACCACAACTACCAATAGGTACAAAGGCAGCCTTTTCCCCATAACACTCATAAGTCTTACAAAGGTTTTCTTATCACTTTGCTTATTCATTAAAGGCCACCTCCTCTTCTTTAGCTTCTCTTATTAAACCGTTCTCAAGCACGTATATCCTGTCTGCCCCAGCCACTGTATTAAGTCTGTGAGCAATAACAATCACCGTTTTGTTAATTGAAATTCTATCAATTGCTTCCTGAATAAGTTTCTCTGTACCTACATCAATTGCAGATGTCGGTTCATCCAACAACAATATAGGTGCATCCTTTAAAAATGCCCTGGCTATTGATATCCTCTGGCGCTCTCCTCCGGACAACCTGACACCGCGTTCTCCTACCATAGTGTCATACCCTTGAGGAAGTTTCATAATAAAATCATGAATATTAGCCTTTTTACATGCTTCTATAATCTCTTTTCTCGTAGCCCCCGGCTTTCCATAAGAAACATTATCAGAAATACTTTCAGGTAATAGAAATACATTTTGCGATACCAGTGCAAAATTCTTTCTTGCACTTTTTATATCCCAATCGCTAAATTCCTCCCCCAAAAGTTTATAACTTCCACTGTTTATATGATAAAAACCACATATAAGTTTAAATATTGTACTCTTTCCTCCACCTGAACTACCAATAAGCGCTGTCTGCTTTCCCTTTTCAGCCACAAAATCAAC
>JAFQIQ010000272.1 GCA_017397445.1 Lachnospira sp. | reverse complement strand
GGTATTCACGCAGAGAATTCTGATGATGCAACTTTAGGCTTTATTTACATCGCAAGCGGCAAATTCGATATCGACGCTGAAGGCGACGGAATAAGCGCTGGTTCTACTCTCCAGATTGAAGGAGGAACAATTGATGTTGTCGCCGGTGGCGGTGCAGAGAATGGTTCTAAGCAGACTTCTGATTCATGGGGCGGTTTTATGGGCAATCCGGGTAATGCCGGTGGCAGACCGGGCAACAAAGATGGCTCTGGCGGTTCAACCGGTAATATGGGCTCTATAGGCTCAACGAACTCAACAACAGATGAAGACAGTACAAGTATTAAGGGCTTGAAAGCACAGGGCAGTGTTCTTATTAACAATGGTAATATCACTGTAGATTCAGCTGATGATGCTATCCACTCTAACTGTTCTATCACTGTTAATGGCGGTACATTTAATATGGCATCCGGTGATGACGGTATGCACGCAGATGACACACTTACTATCACAAATGGAACCATTAAAATTACCGAAAGCTACGAAGGATTAGAAGGTCTTCATATCGTTGTCAGCGGCGGTGACATATCCCTTGTTGCAAGGGATGACGGTTTGAATGCTGCCGGAGGTACCGATTCCAGCGGTTTCGGTGGTAATCGTGGCGAGGATCAGTTTGGTAACCGTGGCGGTGGCCCTGGCGGAATGGGCGGCCAAGGTGCAACTCCTGGCGGAATGGGTGGCTCATCTAACGGAAGCATAGTTGTTTCCGGAGGAAAGCTTTATGTTAAGGCATCCGGTGACGGTTTGGATGCCAACGGAACTTTAGAGATTTCCGGAGGTTACACTGTTGTAGTTGGTCCTAATCAGGGTGATACTGCAACTCTCGACTATGATACAAGTGGTACAATCACAGGCGGTACATTTATCGGAACCGGAGCTTCCGGTATGGCACAGACATTTAGCTCATCAACGCAGGGCGTAGTGGCTGTCAGCGTTGGAAGCCAAGCAGCCGGAACTAAAATAACACTTACTGACAGTAGCGGAAAGACTGTTATTGAATATACTCCCGAACTGGCATTTTCAGTTGTAATCTTAAGCACATCTGATATGGTCACGGGACAGAACTACACTATTAATGTGGGCTCTGCTACGGGAACATTTGCAGCACAGTAAAACGATAATTATAAAAACAGCCGGCGACAAATGTCATATTATCTACGACATTTGTCACCAGCTGCTATAATTTAATCCTGTCAACTAATCACAATCGACTCATCTGCCAAAAACCATAACTGCATCTCCATCTCCACGCTTGCCATTAAAAATGCGCCTATGCCAAGCAGATTATTAGTTTGCTTTGGCTCACTGATATAATAATCATAAGAACCGTCTCTGAGCTTGTCTCCTCCAAGCCCCGACACGTACACCGTTCCTTTCAGATTCAACAGTGCTTTTTCATCAACCTCTATGAACTCACGAATAATTCCATAGTAAGACTTCTTTGCGTACTTAAAGTACTCCTCACCTATATACCCTTTTCTGATACATTTTAAAAGAAAATATGTAAACATACACGAGCAGGACGCTTCCGGATAATTGCCATACTCTTCTTCCTTATCCAGCACCTGATACCAGACACCGTTTTTTTCACTCTGAACTTTCACAAGTGCCGCTGCCAAATCTTTCACCATACCGATTAGGATATTTCTGTCTTCTTCTTTAATCAGATAATCCAATGTGTCAACAAGTGCACACGCATACCACCCAACAGAACGTCCCCAGAAATTAGCAGACAATCCCGTTTCCTTATCAGCCCAGAAGCACTCTTTCTTTTCATCCCAGCCATGATACAGCAAATGTGTCTTAGAATCCTTAAGATGTGTATCTATAAGCTTGAACTGCCTTATTACATCCTCAAAATCCTTTTCTTCTTCGAACACATTAATATACTGGGCATAAAATGGCTGTGCCATATAGAGCCCATCCAGCCACATATGATTCTCATATACTTTCTTATGCCAGAACCCACCTTCTGTGGTTCTCGGATGCGTATCAAGCTGACTTCTTAACAGCTCTACCGCTTTCTTGTATCTGTCATCCCCAGTCTTACCATACACATATAACAGACTTTTGCCGTTATTAATGTAATCAATATTATATGCTTCCAAATCATAATATCTTATGCCATCATCCAACAGAAAATGGTTCATATTATCTTCTATGTATTGAAAATACTTTTCGTCCTTTGTCCACTCATAAACCATCTCCAAGCCTTTGCACACCACACCGTAATCATATGCCCAACGGTTTCTTAATTCCGGAAACTTGCTAAGCACGCTGTCTGCCATCCACACAGACCATCTTCGTCCAAACACCTGCTGTGCCATAATCATTCCCTCCTATCGTGCTGCTAACTCTAACTTAGCATATAAATCTTCTAATATAAATCTTGAATCAATGCTTTTATAAACTTTAATCGGTCGATTCTTGCCATTATGTACATAAAACATATTCTTATCAAATTCCGGTGCCGGTTTCCACTCCCACTCACCGCAATCATTAAACATCATAATACCTATAGCCGGCGAATCTCCAAGTATCCTGTGTTCTGCCGGTCTGGATGTCCACTCATTATTAAAATCTATAACATTTTGTGCAAGATACTTACCTATCTCACCGTGCGGATATACTCGTTTCATCAATTCCGCAAACGAAACCGGCATCATACGATAAACATTTCTAGGTACCTGCCATAATTGCACCTGTGACTTAAACACAACATTCGCCGCACACACATCATTCTTCAGATTATACTCCCAACCGCCTGCCGGCCAGTCCCTGCCACCAATCCATATTACAGTTATATTGCGATTTGCTATTTCCGGCTTCATAAGAAGTGCCGATGCCATATCCGTGAGTGGTCCTAAAAATGCTATATATAACGGTCTGTCATCATCCTTCATCGCCTCTTCAACAATCAGGCGGGCACCTTCTGATTCTACAGGTGTCATTTCATCCTCTATGGCTTTCTCTGCTCCCTTTAAGACCGTAATCTTGTCCTGCATAGACATCAGCCCC
>JAFQIQ010000271.1 GCA_017397445.1 Lachnospira sp. | reverse complement strand
GACAACTGATAATCATAGCGGTAAGCGTTATACATACACTGCCGGTGCTAACTGCATATTCATAATAATGTAGCAGGGCACACAGTAAGAATGCAAGTAATTTGGCAATTACAATCATGACGGACTCCTTTCACAATACTAATGTAGAAAATGTAATTCACATAAAACAAGTATACACTAATTTGAAGTTATTAGAAACAAAAATCGAATGTGACATTTGTCACTTTAAGAAAATGATTCTGTTCACTTATATTTAATCGCCGGATTTTATATTATAATCTCAAGAAAAGCAAACGCGGCTACAAAGGTCGCTACAAAAAGGAGATTGAATTATGGAATACGCTATTGAAGTTAAGAACTTAGTAAAAAGATACAAAGAGGTGTTGGCACTTGACCATTTTAATCTAGAGATTAAGGAAGGAGAGGTTTTTGGATTACTTGGTCCTAATGGTTCAGGAAAGACTACAACAATCAACTGCATTCTTTCACTGCTTACTTATGATAAGGGAGAGATTAAGGTGTTTGGCAGGGATATGAAGCCGGACAGCTACGATATAAAGAAGGAAATCGGTGTGGTAATGCAGAATGTTGCGGTGTTTGATGAACTTACGGTTTATGAAAATGTTGATTATTTCTGTGGTCTTTATATAAAGGATAAGGAAACAAGAAAGGCATACGTGGAAGAGGCAATTGAGTTTGTAGGTCTTGAGGATTATAAGAAGTTTCTTCCAAAGAAGCTTTCAGGAGGTTTACTTAGAAGACTTAATATTGCCTGCGGAATCGCTCACAAGCCAAAGCTTATCTTCTTTGACGAGCCGACAGTAGCGGTTGACCCACAGAGCCGAAACAAGATTCTTGAGGGAATTTTAAAGCTTAACGAACAGGGAGCAACAATTGTGTATACATCACATTATATGGAGGAGGTTGAGCAGCTTTGTTCAAGAATCCTTATTATGGATGGCGGTAAAAATGTTGCCATAGGAACTAAGGAAGAACTTAAGAAGATGATTAAGAATACAGAGACAATCTCAGTTGAGGTTTTAGGCCTTGAAGAGAGCAATATCGCAGATTTGAAGCAACTTCCACATGTGTATGCGGTTAAGTATGATGAAAAGGCAGTGGTGATAAGTTGCAGTGGTGGTAAGCACAACATTGTAAGAGTGCTTGAGTATTTCCAGAAGAATAATATATCTTTCGGAAGAGTTTATTCGGAGTTGCCGACACTTAACGATGTATTCTTAGAGATTACAGGAAAAGAACTTAGAGATTAATGGGAGGTCACATATGTTTATTCATAATTTTAAATATGCCATGAAAACTATGCTTAAAAACAAAACAGCATGGTTGTGGACTTTAATATTTCCACTGGCGTTGGGAACATTTATGTATATGTCATTTGGCAAAATGTTTGAAAATGATGAGGTGTTCAAGGTTATTCCGGTAGCCGTTGTTGAAGAAAGTAGTAACGAAGCTTTTGAAACTATGCTTGATTCTTTGTCTGAGGAAGGCGAAGACCAGATGTTGAAAGTAGAATATATGACAGAAGACAAAGCAAAGACTGCTTTGGATAATGAAGATGTTAAGGGAATTATATATGTTAGTGATGACATAAAACTCACTGTTACAGAGAGTTCTTACGAAGTGACAGTGTTGAAGGTTATCCTTGACGAATACAAAAAGAGAGAGAAGGTACTTACAGATATTGCAAAGACTAATCCGTCAGCACTTGCAGGTGCGGTAGATGACATGATGGCAGAGAAGACATTTTTTACAGAGGTAATTACATCGGAAGGTAATCAGAGTGTGTATACAAATTACTTCTATGCAGTGTTTGCTATGAGCTGTTTGTTTGCATCATTCGGTGCTATAGAGAAGATTGGAAATATACAGGCTAATGTAAGTTCTCTTGGTATGAGAAGATGTTTATCGCCAAACAGCAAGGCAGTAACTGTAACAGCTGAATTTTTATCAATGCTGGTTATGCAGTTTACAGTTGAAGTCGTATCACTCATATATTTTGTAATCCTTGGAGTTGATTTCGGAAATAAGTATCCGCAGATACTTCTGATATTGTTCTGTGGTTCGTGTATAGGTATTGCCCTTGGTGTTATTATAGGTTCAATTTCTAAGATGTCCGAGGCGGCAAAGTCAGGAATCTGCATCTCAATCAGTATGGCACTTTCAGTAATGGCAGATCTTGTTGCCAGCGGCATCAAAGATGGTATAGAGCATACTATGCCGATTATTAACAGAATCAATCCGGCGGCACTTATCGTAGATTCTTTTTACGCACTTAATATATATGATACTTATGACAGATATATCAGAAATATGGTAACTCTTGGTGGTATGGCGTTGGCATTGCTTGTGATTAGCTTTTTAGTATTGAGGAGGAACAAATATGCAAGTGTTTAAGTTATATTTTAAGGTACTTAATAGAAATAAGCATATAATGTTTATGTATATTGGAATATTTATGGGCGTGCTTTTCGGAGCAATCCTGCCACAGGTTATGAAGAATGAGACAATAGAAAACTACACAGCAGCAAAATGTGATTTTGCGGTGTTTGATTATGATGACAGTGAATTGAGCAAAGGACTTATAAAGTACTTGGAGAGTGCTCATAATCTTGAGGAAATAAAGAATGATGAGAAGGAAACTATTCAGGATGAGCTCTATGCAAGAAATGTTGACTGTGTTCTCAAGATTACATCCGGTTTCGGTAATAATTTTGCAGATGCGAAAAGTGCTGATAAAGTGGAAGTGTTTGCTATACCGAACACACTTACCGCAAATCTTTTTGAGCAGACGCTTAACAGTTATCTTGCCGTGGTAAATACTTATATTCAGGCCGGATACACAGAGACAGAAGCTTGTAATAAAGCTGCAGAAGCGGTAAATGCATCAGTTGAAGTGGGCTTTGCCAATAAAGAAAATGGTCAGCCCCTTGGAGTTATGTATTACTTCTTCGTATACCTTGAGTGGATATTTATCGCAATGTGCGTGACAGGTATTTCAGGAACACTTCTTGCCCTTGATAAGAAGACTGTAAGAGACAGAATTACATGCTCATCATATAAGTTCGTTCGAATGAACGGTGAAATTGTGCTGGGTGTTATTGTAACAGGTATTGTAATATGTGCTATATTTGTGGCAGGTGCAACAGCAGTTTATCCGAAGGAAATGCTGACACCAAAGGCAGGTTTATATATAGCTAATGCAGTGTGTATGATGTCAGTTGCACTTGCTATAACATTTTTAGTAAGTAAGCTTACGGATAAGCCACAGGTTATCTCACTTATGGCGAACGTAATTTCACTCGGTATGGCATTCCTTTGCGGTGTGTTTGTTCCGATGGAATTGCTTAGTGACACAGTTATTAAGATTGCTCATTTCCTGCCGGCATACTGGTATGTGAAGGCATTACAGACTATCGAATATTTCCAGGCGGAGGATTTAGGTACAGTATTCTCATATATGGGAATCCAGATACTTTTCGCAGCTGCAATTCTTTGTGTGGGCTTGATTGTTGCGAGAAGAAAGAGAGTTGGAAGAGGGTAATATATAATTTGATATGCTACGATGATGGCGCAAAGTCACATCGTAGCATTTTTTGTGTCAGGATGATAAAAACTATTAATGTTAAAATGTAAAAAACAAGTGCAAACTTTAACAGTTTCTGTTATAATATATCTATTATAAAAGCGTGATTATAATTATTGTATTAAACAAATGAATATAGCCGTGGGGAGGTTTTTGTATGAAGGGATTAAATCGTACTCAACTTAAGCTGATTGCCATAAGTGCAATGGTATGTGACCATGTGGCATGGGGATTCGTGGAGTTCATGAGTCCGTTGGGACAGTTTATGCATATTATTGGAAGATTCACTTTACCTATTATGTGCTTTTTTATAGCAGAAGGCTTCAGGCATACATCAAGTGTAAAGAGGTACATTAAGCGAATGGCGCTGTTTTGCGTAGTTGCTATATTGCCGTTTTATATCTTTTTTGGAGAAATATATGAATATAGGCAGAATATTATATTTGATTTGCTGTTAGGAGTTATTTTACTGGCGATTTTAGAGAATAAGAAACTCAAGAAGTGGCAGAAGGCAATTCCTACAGTGGGGTTGTTTGTTATATCTGCACTTATAGGCGGCTGGGTAATTATGCCGATGGTATATATTCTTATCTTCTATTATGTGAAAAGTTTTAAGAAGCAGGCAATTCTGTTTTCAACCCTTACGGTTGTTATGGAAGTGTTTATTATAGTAGGTATGCAGTTAAATCAGATATGGCATTTTACACATTATGACTGGCCTTGGTATGACAAGCTGTATCTGTTAGGTTTTATGTTACCGTTGTTGGTTTTAAAGCATTATAATGGTCAGAAGGGTAAAGATATTGGCGGAAGATACTTTTTCTACATATTCTACTCAGTACATTTTGTTGTATTGGCAGTGGCAAAGGCGTTGGTTGCAGGGTGTTCTGCGTATGAAATCTATGTGGCATTGCATATTATTGCGTTGTTGGTATGGTTAGCAATTTTGATAATGGTATTGTGGGCAAAACCTTCAAGGGGACAGGTTGCTACGTTGTTGTTGCTTTTTTCAGGGGGTACATATATTTTTGGATTTCTGGTTGAGATTACCTCCGGCAATGTGGGCGGATTTTATGCGGCTACACTTATGCAGTATTTTGGTGAATGCATATTGATGTTGGGGTTCACTATGCTTGTAGCCCAGATGTGTCATAGGGAAGTACCTGCATTTATATATGCAATGGAAGTGGTGTTCGGACTTTTTGTTATGTGGATGTTGTTTACTACAAGGGAGAATCACATATTTTATGAATATATTGGAATAGATGAAAGTGGCCCATTCCCTAGGTTAGTGCTGGAGCATGGTTTTGGATTTATGTTGTTCGTAGCATATATGGTTATAGTATGTGTAAGTTGTTTGGTTCTATGTGTGCTGGGAATAAGAAAGTCTGTTGGTATTGAACGAAAGAGGATTATATGTATGGCGTTAGCCATAATCTGTCCGTGGCTTCCTAATGTTATTAGAGCAGCAGGGATCACAGGAGGATATGAAGTTCCGGGGTTTGGAATTATGGGTGCAGCTATTTTTGTAGGTATGGCGTTACTTCATTACGGATATTTTGACTCAATTACATTGGCTGGTGAAAATGCTTTGAGTCACGGTCAGGAAGGTATTATGGTAATCAATAATAATCGCATAATAACCTATTACAATAATGTTATGCAGGAAGTGTTTGGTCAGTTGGTATTGAAGCAGAGTGCATATAATAATAAGACTCTTGAAGACATATTTGAGGGAAGACTAAAGACTTTGGAGTTGGAAGGCAGCATATATGAGATGCGTGTGGAACCGTTAAGAGAAGGTGGATATGTTCAAGGACAGATGTTGTGGATGCTTGATATAACGGAGCATCACAAGATGCTTGCTAAGATAAGTGACCTTGCACACAAGGATTCGTTAACCATGGTTTACAACAGAGGGTATTTTGAGACATTGTTAGAGGAGTATCTTGAACAAGGCGGTGACGGAAGTTTGTTTATGATAGACATTAGGCATTTTAGGCAAATTAATGACCGTTTCGGGCATCAGGCAGGAGATAATGTATTAGTAAGATTTGGTGAAGTACTGTTATCTCAGGGGGATGATACTATTTCCTGCAGAATCGGTGGTGACGAGTTCTGTTTGTTCTTCAAGGAGGCTATTGATGCTAAGGAATTGGAGTGTATGGCTGAAAGGATACTTACAGATTTTAAGAAGACTATAAGTAATGAAAAATACGCAGATATAGTTGATGTAGCTTTTGGTATTGCAAGAATACTGGATGCTTCGGAGAAAAATTTCCACAAGCTGTACAGTAACGCGGATAAGGCATTGTATGTTGCAAAGAACAGAAGTAATAATGCATGGTATATACTGTAGGATAAAGAGAGTGGGTGAATGTGTATGAAGCATTTTCAGAGGATTGTCTGGGTTGTGTTGGCGTTTGGTTTGGCATTGTTGATATTTGTGGCGTTTGCATTTAAAGTGGATGATATGACCCTTTCTAAGGGAGAATCCTATGAATTTAATACGAATTGGGTTATGACATGGCCGGATGGGAAAAGTGTTTCTATTGAAGAGCTTCCATATAGTGGTGAAAGTGCACCTGGCGAATGGATAATATTCGAGAGCACAATTCCTAAAGAATACTTTGGCAAAACTATGGCGTTTTTATCGGCAGATAAAGAGCTTAAAATATGGATGGACGAAGAACTGGTATATGAATTCGGTGTTGGTGATAAAAGATATTTTGGGCATACTCCGGGCAGTGTATACAATTTTGTTAATATACCATATGATTTGAAAGCGGGAAAAGTCCGTATGGAGATGATGTCTCCTTATGATAATTATGCGGCCAAAGTTACGGATATTACTGTGGGAGACAGAGATGTTCTTATACTGAATCTGTTGCAGGACAATATTGGATACATAATTCTTAATGTAGTAATTCTTGTATGCGGAATTATATTTTTACTGTTATTTATTATTCAGCTTGCATCAAAGCAGGATACTCACGGAATGCAATATTTGTTTGGGTATTGTGTAGTTGCATCATTATATTATTTTGTGGAGACTAAGACACTGCATATATTCTATGGAAATCAGACGGTGTATTCAGTCTTGGTTTTCTTGTGTCTAATGATGATGCCATTTTTTATAAGTCTCTATTATGCTAATGGCGAGCTAGGCGTGTATAAGTTGAGATGGAAGATAATGGCAGGGCTTATGTGTGCCAATATAGCAGTTCAGATGGTGCTACAGCTCACGAATCTTGTGGACTTTATGAATATGGCCTTTTTCTCACATGCGTTGATAGCATTGACGGTATTGATGGTTGCTATATCATATATTCAGATTGTAAGAGTGAAGCGTGATAAGAGTATTATTATAGGTATGTGCGGATTGCTTTTTATGGGAATTGGCGGAACTATAGATATTGTCAGACTGTATGTAGTTGCAGTAGGAGATATGGGGGAGTTTAGCAGACTGGGTACAACATGTTTTAGTATTATTATGTTGTATCAACATTTTAGCTATGTAATAAAAGGTTATTCTAATAACATACAAGAAAATGCAAGACTGCTAAAAGAGCAGGTAGATTTTGTAGAGAAGAAAAATGAACAGTTAAAGAAGGCTAACGAATTGGCAGAGGAAGCCCGTCAGGATGCCATTGCTGCTAACGCTGCAAAAGACAAGTTCCTGGCACATATGTCCCATGAAATACGTACGCCTATTAATGCAGTGCTGGGAATGGATACAATGATTCTTAGAGAATCCAGTGAAATGCATGTTAAGGAGTATGCACTGGATATACAGAATGCAGGGCAGAACCTGCTGGCTCTTATTAATGATATTCTTGATTTCTCCAAGATTGAGTCCGGTAAGCTTGAAATCATCAATGTTGAATATGATTTCAGCAGCCTTATTCATGATATAAGCAATATGATAAAGGCGAAGGCGGAGGCTAAGAAATTGAATCTTCATATCTGCGTGGATAACAGTTTGCCGTCAAAGCTGTTGGGAGATGATGTGCGAGTAAGGCAGGTGTTAGTTAACCTCCTTAACAATGCTGTTAAATATACTCAACAGGGAAGTGTTACACTGAATGTAGAAGGAAGAACTGAGGGCAGAAAAGCCATTCTTGAGTTTGCAGTTAAGGATACAGGAATAGGTATTAAGGAAGAAGACATTTCTAAATTATATAAAGAGTTTGAACGTATTGAGGAAAAGAGAAACCGTAACATAGAGGGTACCGGACTTGGAATCAATATAACTACCCAGCTTTTGCAGCTTATGGGAAGCAAGTTAAATGTGTCAAGTGTCTATGGTGAGGGCTCCTGTTTTTCATTTACTTTAGAGCAACAGATAGTGGATTCCACACCTATTGGTAATCTGGAAGAGCGTATAAAGGCACAGTCAACAGAATATTCATATACTTCGGCATATGTTGCTCCAGAGGCAAGAGTTCTTGTGGTAGATGATAATCCTACAAATCTTAAAGTGTTTGTTAGTTTGTTAAAGCCGACTAAGATTATGATAGATGTTGCGGATGGCGGTAAGGTATGCCTTGAAATGATTCAGAAGAATCATTATGATATAATTTTCCTTGATCATATGATGCCGGAGATGGATGGTATAGAAACTTTGCATCGTATGAAAGATGTTGCTGGAAATCAATGTGAAGGCAGTCCGGTTGTGGCTTTGACAGCCAATGCCATAACGGGAGCGAAAGAAATGTATATTGCAGAAGGTTTTGATGCATTTTTACCAAAGCCGATTAATCCGGAGAAGTTGGAGCAGTTAATCCTGAAACTTCTTCCGAGAGAGCTGCTACTATTTGATGCTGTCAGCGAAACAGAGGAACTAAAGGTGAATACTAACATACATACAGTGTTGGAAGAGCCGGAACTTCCGATGGTGGATGGTATAGACTGGGCTTATGGCTTTTCTCATCTGCCTAATATGGAGTTGTTCATGTCTACCTTAAGGGATTTTTATAAAGTTCTTGAACTTGAGGCAGATAGTCTTGATGGATTTTATGTGCAGTTAAAGGATAATCCGGAGGCAATTACGCAATATAGGATTAAAGTGCATGCTATGAAAAGTTCGGCCAATCTTATAGGTGCGATTATGCTTGGGGGAATGGCAAAGTTACTGGAAAATGCAGCAGCAGACGGTAATGTGGAATTAATAAATGCTTTGCATAATGTATTCATAAAAGAGTGGCGAGGGTACAAAGATAAGCTGAAAGACTGTGTGGTGCAGGAGAATACGTCATCAGAACAATTAGAAAGTGGCATGGAAAATAAGACCGATGTAATTGCATACTTACAGCGGTTGCAGGTTGCTATGGAGGATATGGATGTGGATGTAATGGATGAAATTATGTCCATATTGGAAAAATACAGTTATCCGGATGAAATACAGAGTGAGGTTGAGAAACTGAGCGGGTATGTGACTAATATGGACGATGACGGTGGTATTCCTGTGATACAGAAGATTATGAAGCTGATGGAAAGCTGATATAAATCCTTATGGTACAATCTTACATTTTGTGATACAATATATAGATGGACGTAGTGGGTGTAATCATCCACTTACGGTCCATCTTTAATTATGCAATTCGAAAGGATTACACATAGATTATGAAAATGATTTGGAAATATTTAAAGGATTATAAGAAGGAGTGCGTATTTGCACCGCTTTTCAAGATGCTTGAGGCAATTTTTGAACTTTTTGTGCCGTTGGTAGTGTCTTCAATCATTGATAAGGGTATCGGTGGGGGAGACCAGAACTATATTATAAAGATGTGCATGCTTCTTATAACACTTGCTGTAATAGGTCTTGTGTGTGCCATAACTGCGCAGTTTTTTAGTGCAAAGGCAGCAGTGGGATGTGCTACGGGTATGAGACACAGTTTGTTTGCACATATCCAGGGATTATCATATACAGAGATTGATACAATCGGTTCCTCAACACTTATCACGCGTATGACCAGTGATATTAATCAGGTGCAAAATGGTGTAAACCTTGTGCTTAGATTGTTCCTTCGTTCGCCGTTTATCGTGTTTGGTGCCATGATTATGGCATTTACTATTGATGTTCAGGCGGCATTGGTATTTGTGGCGGCTATACCGGTACTGGCTGTTATAGTTTTTGGAATTATGATGATTACAAGACCGCTATATAAGAAAGTTCAGGCGGGACTTGACAAGATACTTCTTGTAACAAGAGAGAATCTTACAGGTGTAAGGGTTATCAGAGCATTTAACAAAGAGGAAGAAGAGATAGAACGCTTTGAAAAGGCTAATGAGGAACTCAATGGATTGCAGAAGTTTGTGGGAAGTATTTCAGGATTGATGAATCCGCTTACTTATGTTGTAGTAAATGTGTCAATTATTGCACTTATCTGGCTTGGAGCGGTACGTGTTGATGCCGGAACACTTACGACAGGTGCAGTTATTGCACTTTATAATTATATGTCCCAGATTCTTGTTGAGCTTATTAAGCTCGCTAATTTGATAGTAAGTGTAACTAAGGCACTTGCCTGTGCTAACAGAATTGATGGAGTATTTGCCATAGAATCAAGTATGGAGGACGGTAAAGTAAAGGCAGATGATTCTGTTAAAGCAGATATTCCGGCAGTAGAATTTAGAAATGTTGCCTTGAAATATGCTAATGCTGCAGAGGATTCGGTTACAGGTGTAACCTTTAAAGTTATGAAAGGCCAGACTGTAGGAATAATTGGAGGTACAGGTTCCGGCAAGTCAACTCTTGTCAGTATGATTCCAAGATTCTATGATGCAACCGGTGGTCAGGTGCTTATTGATGGCAGGGATGTTAAAGAGTATACGTTGGAATCCTTAAGGGATAAGGTTGCTGTTGTACTTCAGAAAGCACAGCTTTTTAAGGGCTCTATCAGAGATAATATTAAGTGGGGCAAGCCGGATGCAACGGATGAGGAGATTATGGAAGCTCTTGAGGTTGCACAGGCGAAGGAATTCGTAGTAAAGAAAGACGGAGTTCTTGATTCCTTCGTAGAGCAGGGCGGTAAGAACCTGTCCGGAGGTCAGAGACAGCGTCTTACTATTGCAAGAGCTGTGGTGAAGAAACCGGATATTCTTATTCTTGATGATAGTGCGTCAGCCCTTGATTATGCTACTGATGCGGCACTTAGAAAGTCTATAAGGGAGATGACACCGTCGCCTACGCTTTTTATCGTATCTCAGAGAGCATCTTCTTTGAAGTTTGCAGATATTATTGTAGTTCTTGATGACGGAGAAGTCGCAGGAATCGGTACGCATGATGAATTGCTTGCCGCATGCGAGGTTTACCAGGAAATCTACTACTCTCAGTACAAGAAGGGAGAATGATTATGTCAGGAAAAACTATAAAGAAAGTTTTGTATAGAATAAAGCATTATTGGGGCTACTTGGCTATTTCTGTTATTATGGCTATGATTACGGTAGCATCTACACTCTACGTACCTATTATCATCGGTGATGCCATAGATTTTATTATTGACAGGGGCAATGTGGATTTTGCGGCAATCACCGACTGCCTTATAAAGGTAGGGATTGTGGTGGCAGTTACAGCTTTGTCCCAGTGGATTATGAATGTATGTAATAACAAGATAACATACCATGTGACAAGAGATATTAGAGACGAGGCGATGGAACGTATAGCACATTTGCCGCTTAATTATATTGACACACGTTCTTATGGAGATATTGTAAGTCGTGTAATTGCGGATGTTGATACATTTGCAGAAGGTCTGCTTATGGGATTTACGCAGTTTTTCTCAGGTGTCATGACTATTATTGGAACTCTTGTTTTTATGCTTAGTATCAATGTTAAGATTACCCTTGTGGTGGTGCTTATCACTCCTGTTTCGTTTCTTGTGGCAAGCTTTATTGCGAAGAAGACTTATTCAATGTTTAAGTTACAGTCGGAAGCAAGGGGAGAGCAGACTGCTCTTATTGATGAGATGATTGGCGGACAGAAGGTGGTGCTTGCGTACAATCATAGTGATGAGGCTATAGAAAAGTTTGATGAGATTAATGAAAGACTTTCTAAGTACTCCCTTAGAGCAATATTCTTTTCATCAATTACCAATCCGTCAACACGTTTCGTAAACAGTTTGGTATATGCGGGAGTTGCGGTAACCGGTGCAATAACTGCCATAGGTGGAGGAATTACCATAGGACAGCTGTCATGCTTCTTAAGTTATGCAAACCAGTATACAAAACCATTTAATGAGATTAGCGGTGTTATTACTGAATTGCAAAATGCTTTGGCTTGTGCGGCAAGAATATTTGAACTTATAGAAGAACAGCCGGAAGTACCGGAGGCAGAGAATGCTGTGGTTCTTGAAAATATAGATGGAACAGTGGAACTTGAGAAGGTGTACTTTTCATATGTGCCGGAAAAGAAGCTTATTGAAGATTTTAATTTGAAGGTTAAGAAGGGACAGAGAGTTGCCATAGTTGGACCGACAGGTTGTGGAAAGACTACGGTTATTAACCTTTTGATGCGTTTTTATGATGTGAATTCAGGAAGCATCAAGGTCTCTGATGTAGATATAAGAGATCTTACCAGACATTCTTTAAGAGCCGGTTATGGCATGGTTCTTCAAGAAACTTGGTTAAAAAGTGGTACTATTAGAGATAATATTACTATGGGAAAGCCTGATGCTACTGAGGAGGAGATTATTGCGGCAGCGAAGGCTTCTCATGCACATGGATTTATAAAGCGTTTGCCAAAAGGATATGACACAGAGATTGGAGAGGACGGAGGAAGTCTTTCGCAGGGACAGAAGCAGTTACTTTGCATTGCAAGAGTTATGCTTTGCAAACCGCCGATGCTTATACTTGATGAAGCGACTTCTTCAATTGATACCAGAACGGAGTTAAAGATTCAGAATGCATTTGCGAAGCTGATGGAGGGAAGAACAAGTTTTATCGTTGCCCATAGACTATCAACGATTCAGTCTGCGGATATAATTCTTGTTATGAAGGACGGTCATATAATAGAGCAGGGCAATCATGATACGCTGCTTAGGCAGGGCGGATTTTATAAAAATCTTTACGAGAGTCAGTTTGCAGGTTAAGGAGGTTAGATTATGGCTTTTATTGATAAGGAAAAGTTTTTGGATGGAGTCGGTAAGGCGGTAGATGTTACGAACAATGCTATCGACAAGGCGGATAATTATATTAAGGAACATGAAATTGATAAGAAAACATCACAGGTTATTCAGGATATTGGCGAAGGCATAATGGATGCCGGAAGACAGATTAAAGAGGTGTTTACAGGTCAGCAGAACGGTAGTGGTAATAACGGGCCGCAGTAAATACAAAGAGGTGTTTTATGCCAAAGAAGGAAAATCAGAAGTTAAAGTTATTATATCTGGCAAAGATATTTAAAGAAAAGACGGATGAGGAACACGGAATTACATTGCAGGAGATTAGCGAAGAACTTGCAAGGTATGAGATAAGTGCCACCCGAAAGACGCTCTATTCAGATATAGAGCTCCTTCGGGATTTTGGTATGGATATCGGCGGGGAGCAGAGAAATAACAATTATTATTATAATCTGCTTAGCAGTGAATTTGAGCTGGCAGAGTTAAAGCTTCTTGTGGATGCGGTACAGTCTTCAAAGTTCATTACCCTGAAAAAGTCCAATGAACTTATTAAGAAACTGGAGGGGCTTGTAAGCATATATCAGGGTCGGCAAATGCAACGACAGGTCGTAGTAAGTGATAGAATTAAAGCTATGAACGAAAGCATATACTACAATGTTGATAAGCTTCATGAGGCTATTAATAATAATTCTTCTGTGGATTTTGTTTATTCGGAGTGGAATTTGAAAAAGGAACTTGTGCCAAGAAGTAACGGTACAAAGAAGAACATATCCCCATGGGCGCTTTTGTGGGATGATGAGAATTATTATCTGGTTGCATATGATGATGAAGCGAAGGGAATTCGACATTATCGGGTTGATAAGATGAGTAAGATAATAATAACCGGAAAGGTGCGTCTGGGTGAGGAACATTTTAGCCGGACTAACACTGCCCAATATGCTAAAAGAGTTTTCGGTATGTTCAACGGTACAGTGGAAAATGTTACTATAGAGCTTGAGAACAGACTTGTGGGTGTAATACTTGACCGATTTGGAAAAGATGTTATGATTATTCCGCAGGGCAAAGAACATTTTAGAGTACATATAGATGTGGTTGTAAGTAATATGTTTTTGTCATGGATAATAGGTCTTGGAAGCGGTGTTAAGATAGTGGGACCGGAGCATGTAGTAGACAGGATGAAAGATGAGATAAAAAGGTTACAGGAGCAGTACGGAGGGTGAAACGATGAACAGAAAAGAAATTAACGAAATTAAG
>JAFQIQ010000270.1 GCA_017397445.1 Lachnospira sp. | reverse complement strand
TCCGGCATTGAAGAAGTCAGATATAGGTGTTGCAATGGGTATAACAGGTACGGAAGTGTCTAAGGATGCTGCGTCAATGATACTCTCTGATGATAATTTTGCAACTATTATAAAGGCAGTATCTAATGGCCGAAATGTGTATCGTAATATTAAAAATGCAATTATGTTTTTGCTTTCCGGAAATACAGCCGGAATATTGGCAGTTTTGTATACATCGGTTATGGGGTTACCGGTTCCCTTCGCACCGGTCCATCTGTTGTTTATTAATCTTCTGACAGACTCCTTACCGGCTATTGCCATAGGTATGGAACCGGCAGATGATACATTGCTTAAAGAAAAACCACGTGATCCGTCGGAAGGCATACTTACAAAAAGTTTCCTTCTAAAAATGCTGCTACAGGGTGGATGTATTGCTATAGTATCATTGGTGGCATATCATATAGGGCTTGGAACGGATAGTGTTATGGCGTCCACCATGGCATTTGCAACATTGACACTTGCAAGATTGTTTCATGGTTTTAATTGCAGGGCGGAAGCATCAATATTTAAACTTGGAATAGGCAGTAATCTGTACAGCATGGCAGCCTTTGGAGCAGGAACAGTTCTGTTGGGATTAGTGTTGTCTGTACCGTTCCTGCAGGGAGTGTTTGCTGTTTCTGCACTGGCAATCTGGCAGCTGGTGGTTGTAGTATGTCTGGCAATAATACCTACAGTAGTGGTACAGTCATACAAATGTGTTATGGATGTGTTAAGAGAATATGAAGGTTAATATAATTAGTAAAGTTAAAGGGGAAAGATAATTTTATTAAGGTAATGCTGAAATAGAATTGATTTTATGAAAGCTTTATGGTATATTTGCTTAAGAAAATGCTTTGCACGAGGAGGGAATTTATGGAAAGCATCGATATTACTCAAGTGAAGACCTGTACAAAGAAATTGCTTTTTTCTGTTGCAGAGTTAGCTGATATGATTAATGAAATTGCTAAAGAGGCAAGTAATTACAGAGTGTCTGAGATGATTTTCAGATTGCACAGACCTATGCGACAGTTTCAGACACAGTTGCATATGCTTAGTGATAACAATAATCATATATTTATGCAGGTGGAAGATCCTAATTTTCCGTCGCTGGATAACTGGAAAAATGGCGACAGAGAGGATTTGCTTGCTTCGCTTATGAAGCTGGAAAGGTTGTTTATCAAGGTTACGGAAGAAGTTAAAACTGTGTGTTGTATTGACTATGAGCATTCGATGGCTATAAGAGCATCCTGGAGGGTGCTTAGCGATTTCTATGAGGTTTTGAAAGGTAATCCGCGTCCGGAATATCTCTAAAAAGTAACTTTACAAGATACAAGAGATTTAAAAGTTGCCAAGAACAGAGTTTGGTATTATAATTATTACTTGGGTATTGAATCGCAAGATTTGATGTCCAAGTATTTTTTATGATTTGAAAGGTGATTGTCGTGAGTGATTTTATAAAGAAATTGGATATAAAAAATAATAAGATTAAATACATAATAGGAGCAATAGTTTTTGTACTACAGTGTGTTGCTACCGGAGTTACAGTTGATTATTTCAGAAGACTCAATGTATTACCAGCAAAGTATTTTGGACTGATAGTGGGAGTTCTTGCTGTATTGTTGCTGATTACTTTATTACTGAATCTTACAAAGAAAAAAGTACATATATTTGGTAAAGTGTTTGGCGTTCTTGTATGTGCCGGACTTTTTTGTGTGTGTTTTTATGCACATCACGCCCTTTCTATGCTTACGGAGATAACTGATGAGCATTATGATGTTGATATATATGCGTTATCAGTTTTGCAGGAGAGTTCCATTAAGCATATTACTGATATGCCTGGAAAAAAAGTCGGTGTTATTGATACCATGAACAATAAGACTATGGTTGATGATGCACTGGCTCAGGTGAAAAAAGCTGCAGGAGCAGAGAATATATTATACAAATCTTATGCTAATATTGCGGCATTGTTAGAGGGAATTAATTCCAAAGAAGTAGATGCTATTTTATATAGCAAAAACCTTACAGAGAGTTTTGATGAGGTTATTGAAGGTTTTACGGAGACTATAAGAGATATAGCCGAATATGAGGTTAAGGTTGTTGTCAGTGATGTAATACAGATTCCTACGGAGGCTGAAACAGAAGGTGATTCAGAGAAAGAGACGGAGTCTACGGCGCCGTTGTGGACTGATAACATTAAAGTGCCGGTTTATAATCCTGCACATGACCCTAATGCGGCAGCAGGCGGTGGATACATTGGAGGAGATAATACCAGAGATAATTCGTCAAAGGGCCCTATTACAAACAGAACATTTAACGTGTATATATCAGGTCAGGATGCTTATGGTAAGGTAAGCGGAAGAAGTCGAAGTGATGTTAATATTATTATGACGGTTAATCCGATGACAAAGGAGATTTTGCTTACTAATACACCGAGAGATTATTATGTTCCGATTCCGGGTGTTACTCCAAGCAATATTAGAGATAAGCTGACACATGCAGGACAGTTTGGTGTATGGACCAGCGTGGCTACACTTGAAAATGTGTATGAGATTCGAATTGACTATTACGTAAAGGTTAATTTTACATCCTTTGTTCAGATAGTGGATGCGTTAGGCGGAGTTCAGGTTGAGTCGCCGGCTAATTTTACAACTGTAAATGGATATAAGTTCGAAAAGGGTACAGTAAGTATTGCTACGGGAGCGAGAGCATTGGCATTTGCAAGAGAAAGAAAAGCATTTGCTACAGGTGACCATCAGAGAGGAAAGAATCAGATGTCACTCATTAACGGTATTATTAATAAAGCTATGAGTCCGGCGTTGCTTACTAATTTTGCAGATATTGTTAATTCAGTTAAAGCAAGTGTTCAGACTAATATGACTATGGATGAGATTACATCCCTTGTGAAGATGCAGCTTGACAATCCTTCTTCGTGGAAGATTACTAATCAGGCGGTAACAGGTGCAGGAGGACAGAGATACTGTTATTCTCTTGGTTCATATAACAGTACGGTTCTGCCTAATCAGCCGTCTATAAATTCATGCAAGGCAAAGATTAACGCACTTCTTGGAG